>DVJV01000069.1 GCA_018716525.1 Candidatus Ventricola gallistercoris | reverse complement strand
CGGCGACATGTGCGGCGGATTCGGGCCTTGCCGCGCAAGGCTTCCTTGCGCCGTTTCCCGCCCGGGAGCCCCGCAGGGGCGAGAGGGAAACGGCGTTAACATTCGGAAAAGGACGCCGCAGGCGGACTTTTCCGACACGCCGCGCGTCAGGGCGTTTCTTCTGTTTTTTTCGCCTCGCCCTGCCGCTTGCTCCGGCCGCTGCCCCAGCCGTTTCCGCTTCCATCCATGGGGCCCCTGGCGTTGCCATAGCCGCCGAAGGCTTCGCCCGTCTGCCCGTCCGGCGCGGTCTGCGGCGCTTCCATCAGGCTGCGGATCTGGCGCATGGTCATGCCCTGCACATCCTCTGCCGTCAGCTCCGGATGGACCGCCTGCGCCTCCACAAACGCGCGGTACTTGCCGTAGGAAAGGCCCAGCTCGTGCGCCTGCTCCACCTCTTCCGGCCTGGCGCAGGCGCAATACAGATTCTCCTGCCCCGCGGTGCACGCCTCAAGGCGCGAGAAGATGCGCCCGCTCTGGCGCTCATCCTCCCCCACCACGAGGATGGAGACGACCTCATCGCGCGCCAGGCACTCGGTGATCATATCGCTTTGCAGCACCTGCTCCACGGCCTGCTCCACGCCAAGGTGCGCGACCTCCAGCGTGCCGGCCAGCGCGTCGCCGTCGTCGCCAAAGCCCTGCACGCCCACCACCCGGTCAAACCGGTTGACGTAGAGCTCCAGGGAGGGGTTGACGTCGATGCTCACCGTCGAGGTGGGCGTAAAGTACAGCCGGTGGCCGCCAAAGCCCAGCAGCAGGATGAGCACGCAGGCCATCGCGGGCATGAGCGCGCGCGTGACGGCCGCCGGGCGGCGTTTGCGCTCTGCCATCCGGGTGAAAACATACGCGCGCGTATCCGCCTTGAGCTTCTCATCGGCATGGATGGCGTCAAACGCTTCCTTGAATGCATCACGCATGGTTTTCACCTCCCAGCTTTTGGCGCATCATCTCTCTGGCACGCTTGAGCAGCGTGTACACGGTATTCACATTCCTGCCCAGGATCCTGGCGATTTCCGGCGCCGTGTACCCCTCGTAATCGTGCAGGTACAGCACGTCCCGGTAGCGCTCGGGCAGCGACTGCACCGCCTCGATCACCTCGCGGTGATCCTCGTTTTCGGGCGCCGCCTGCTCGGCAATCTCGTCGATGGAGACGACCCGGCTGCGAAAAAAGCGCCGGAGCAGATCCCGGCACGCGTTGATCGTCACCCGGATGAACCAGGCGCGCTCGTGCTCCTCGCTTTCAAAGGAGACGGAGCTCAGGACGTATTTCAAAAATACGTCCTGAAAGATATCCTCCGTGTCGGCGTGGTTCTTCAGATGGATGACGCAGAGCCGGCGAACCGTATCGGCATACCGCTCGATGGCTCTGTTGACTTCCTCTTCGCTGCGCATGTCTCTCCCTCACCTGTCTTTAACGGCCGCGCCCTCCGCCGAATCCGTTCGCGCAGCCCGTTCCATCCTGCGGCCTTGCGCCTGCGGCATAGTTGTCGCACACGCCGTCGCCGTCCGCATCCGCGAAGTTCGCCCCGCGGCCCATGCCGCGGCCGCCCTCCGCGTAGTTGTCGCACACGCCGTCGCCGTCCGCATCCACGAAGTTCGCCCCGCGGCCCATGCCGCGGCCGCCTTCCGCGTAGTTGTCGCACACGCCGTCGCCGTCCGCGTCCACGAAGTTCGCCCCGCGGCCCATGCCGGCTGCCATCGCGCCGGAAGCGCACACCGAAAGGGCCAGGGTCAGGGCTGCAAGGCTTACAAACGTCTTCTTCATGATGAATGACCTCCTGTTGTCTTGTTTTGTCCGTGTTGTTTTTGTTGTCGTCGTTCCCGACTTCACCTTCAATACGGCTGAGGAAGGCCAATCCATTCACTTTTCAAAAAAAATTTCCAAAAACTTTCAAAAGGGCTTTTTGGGGGCAAAAGCATCCTGTTTTTTTCGTTCCGGTTGCCACGGGCGCGGTTTGGAGGTACAATAACAGGGATAACATGACAGCGTCGCGGCAGCCGCCGCGGCCTTCACGAGGGGGAACCCGATATGATCCGCTCCAGCGAAACCCGGCCTGCCGCCGTGCGCCTGTGCGCGTCGGCCATTCTCTTTGCGGTGCTTGCGCTGCTCGCCCTGTTTGTCTTGGCAGGGCTGACGCGCTTTGCCTACCTTTCCACCGGCAACGGCAAGAGCGAGTGGATCACATTTGTATCCGTGCCGCTTTCATGCAGCCTGCTTTCCCTGCTTTGCGCCCTGCTTTGTGCCCTGCTGCTGCGCCGGGTCTTTGGCCGCTTTGCCCGGGCGCTCCCCGTGGCCGCCGCGCTGTGGGCCGCCGCCACGATCTGGCTCGTGCTGATGCTTCGCACCGGGCAGATCTACGACGCCGCCAAGGTGCTGGAAGCCGCCACGCTCTTTGCGCAGGGCAACTACAAGGCGATGCTCACCGAGTATTTCAACGCCTGCTCCTATCAGCTCGGGCTGTGCCTGCCCATGGAGTTTGCCGCGCGCCTTCTGCCCGGGCTGAACCTGAACCTGTTCATGCAGGTGGCCAATGCGCTGCTGAGCGTGCTGACCGCCTTTGCGCTTTGCGCGTTTGCGCGGGAGGCGCTGGGCACGCCGCGCGCCGGCAGCGCGGCGCTGTTTGTGCTGCTTTTGCCCGCGCCGCTCGTGTGCACCGCCGTATACGGCACGCTGCCCATGCTCGCGGCGGTCTCGCTCAGCCTGCTTTGCTATGCACGGTATGTGCGCACGCGCCGGGCGCGCTTTGGCCTTGCCTACGCGCTGCTGCTTGCCATCGGCTACATGCTCAAGCCCAACGCGGCCATCGCGCTGATTGCCCTGACCCTCTGCGCCGCGCTTGACGCGCTCTCGCGGCGCAGCGTGCGCCCGCTTTTATATGCGCTGCTGGCCATCGCGCTGAGCGTGGGGCTTGCGCGCGCCGCCATCTGGCAATATGAGCTGCGAAGCGGCGTCACGCTCCGGCCGGATGTGAGCATGCTCGCCCGGCTGACGATGGGCCTGCAGGAGGGCGGCGGCGCGGCGGGCTGGTTCAACCGCTACATCGAGTCGTTCTTCTCCTTTGATGTCACGCAGGCGCAGCAGCGGGAGACCGCGCTGCTCGACCTGACCGCGCGCCTCGGCCAGATGCGCGAAGACCCGGCGATGGCCCTTTCCTTCTTTGCCGAAAAGCTGCTCAGCCAGTGGCTGGAGCCCACCTACGGCACGCAGTGGGCCGGCGCGCTCAGCGCGCACACCGGGCCGCTTTCCCAGGCCGCGCAGGCCGCCTTTGCGGAGGGCAGCGCCGTGCGCGCGGCGCTCACCGCCTGCATGCGCGCATCGCAGCTGCTGCTCTACGCCCTCTCCTGCGCGGGGCTTTTGCGCCTGCTGCGGCGCGGGGCGGGCGCGCTGGAAGCCGCGCTGCCGCTGATCGTCCTGGGCGGGGCGCTCTACCACCTGATCTTTGAAGCCAAGTCGCAATACGCCTATGTGTACGCCGTGCTGCTCGTGCCCCTGGCCGCGCACGGCCTGGAGGCGCTTTTAAGCCGCGCGCAAAAGCGCCTTTCCCGCATGCGCGCCCGCGCGTAAAGGGCTGCTCAGCGCGCGGCGCACTTCTCCCGCACGTCGCCGGCGGTCGGCTGCGCCTTGGCGCGCGGGGCAAGCTCGCTGACGATGAGCGCCACGAAGATCACCGCGAAGCCCAGCACCATGCGCACGGTGAGCGTCTCGCCCAGCAGCAGGCAGGAGAACGCCACGCCGAACACCGACTCGAGCGAGAGCAGAATCGCCGCGTGGGACGCGGGCGCCATGCTCTGGCCGATGTTTTGCAGGCTCATGGCGATGGTGGTGGAGAACACCGCCAGATAGAGCAGGCCGCCCACCGAACCGGCATTGAACGAGAGCGAGGCCGTATCCTCAAAGAGCAGATGATAGACGAGGGCGAACACGGCCGAGAACGCGAACTGCAGCACGATCAGCGCATAGGCGTTCGTGCTGCGCTGGCAGCGCTCCACGGCGATGATGTGCCCGGCGAAGAACGCGCCGCACACCAGCGTGAGCGCGTCGCCCAGGTTCAGCCCGCCGCTCTGCCCATCCAGGGAGAGCAGGCCGATGCCCACGAGCATCAGCCCCGCGGCGACGAGGGTGGAGGCGCGCAGCCGCTGCCCGAAGAGCACAAAGCCGCCAAAGGGCACCAGCAGCACGTAGACGGTCGTCAAAAACGCATTCTTGCCGGCCGTGGTATACTGCAATCCGACGGTCTGCACGATATAGGCCGCGCTCAGCAGCAACCCCACCAGCGCGCCGCGCAGCACATCCATGCGGGTGATGCCCGTCAGGTGCCTGCGGAAGGCGATGCCCGTGAGCACCGCCGCCACGGCATAGCGCATGGCGATGATGGCCGCGGGCGGGAAGCTGTCCAGCGTGTTTTTGACCACGGAAAACGCGCTGCCCCAGATCAGCGCGGTGAGCAGCAAAAGCGCGTCGGCGAGAATTTCCCTCTTTGTCATTCGTCTTAATCCTTTCCTGCGCCGCGCCGCCCGATGGCTTTGCGGCAATTTGCGCCTAATTCTATCACAAACCGGCGTCAAAAAAAAGGTTTACACCTCTTAAAATTTGGTGTATCATGGTTCATATCCATGAATGCGAAGTGTTTGCCGAATTCAGCCCGGCGCACCCGGCGCGCAAGGCACGGGGCCGCGCGGGCATGTCAACACGAAAAAGGAGATCAACACCATGGACAATAAGACCATTCCGAGGCTGATCCTCCCCGGGGAAGAAGACGCCCAGGCCGAAGCCGCGCAGGCCGCGCCCGAAGCGCCGGCTGCTGCTGCCGCCGCACAGGCCGCGCCCGCCGCGCAGACGGCGGAAGACGTGCAGGAGCCCGTGGAGGCCAAGGACGATTCGCTGAATTTTGACAACCTCTCCCCGGAAGAGCAGGCCGCCGTGCTGGCGTTTGTCGAGCGCATCGACATCACCAACAGCGAGACCGTGCTGCGCTTTGGCAATGCCGCGCAGGGGAAGATTTCCCAGTTCTCCGACAAGCTGCTCACCGACGTGAAGACCAAGGACACGGGCGCCATTTCCGACATGCTGACCAACCTGGTCGCCGAGCTGAGGGGCTTTGACGTGGACGAGGGCAAGAAGGGCGGCTTTTTCGGCCTGTTCAAGAAGGCGGGAAACGGCATCACGCAGCTCAAGGCGCGCTTTGACAAGGTGGAGGAAAACGTATCGGAGATCGTCTCCTCGCTGCAGAGCCACCAAAAGCAGCTGATTTCCGATTGCACGATGCTCGACGCGCTCTACGAGCAGAACGAGACCTACTACCACGAGCTGACGCTCTACATCATCGCCGGCGAGATCAAGCTGCGCCGCCTGCGCGAGCAGGATCTGCCGCCGATGCTGGCCAAGGCGCAGGAGACGGCCGACCCCGCCGACGCGCAGGCCGCCAACGACTTTGCGCAGCTGATCGAGCGGTTTGAAAAGCGCATTCACGACCTGAAGCTCACGCGCATGGTCTCCGTGCAGATGGGCCCGCAGATCCGCCTGATGCAGAACAACGACAACGTGCTGGCCGAGCGCATTCAGTCGACGATCGTCAACACGGTGCCGCTGTGGAAGAGCCAGATCGTCATCGCGCTGGGCATGCAGCACGCCGAAAGCGCGCTGAGCGCCCAGAAGGCCGTGACCGACATGACCAACGAGCTGCTGCGCTCCAACGCGCAGCGGC
>DVJV01000068.1 GCA_018716525.1 Candidatus Ventricola gallistercoris | reverse complement strand
CATCGTGGAGGTCGAAGGTTCGAGCCCTTTTACCCAAAAACCAAAGTCCCTGAGCCGAACCAAAGTCTGTTTCCAGACCCAAAACCAGCTTGAAAAGCAGATTTTGATATTTGGTCTTCTCCCTTTCCCGCCAGTTTGCCTGCCCGCGTGCCTTGTGCTATAATCACGATGTTTCATTCCACTGGAATGTTGCCCTGCGCAACGGGCAAGGAGGATGCATGAACCACATCTTGCTGGTAGAAGACGACGAGGCGCTCAGCAGAGGCATTGCCATGGCACTCGAAAGCCCGGCATGTGCCGTCGTTCGTGCCGGAGCTTTAAGCCAGGCACGCGGCCATCTGCGCGGAGGGCGCTTTGATCTGCTGATTTTGGATATCAACCTGCCGGACGGCAGCGGCATTGATCTGCTGCGAACGCTCCGCGCAAATGCAGATAGCACACCGGCCATCCTGCTGACGGCCAACGACCTGGAACTCGACGAGGTGACCGGTCTGGAAGCGGGCGCAGACGACTACATCACAAAGCCGTTTTCCCTGGCGGTTCTGCGCGCAAGGGTGGGCGCCCATCTCCGGCGCAGCATGCCGCAGGACAGCGGCAAAATTGCAGCCGGTCCGTTTGTGTTTGACTTTGAAGCGATGGACTTCCGCCGGAACGGCGTCGCCGTGGAGCTGTCCAAGACCGAGCAGAAGCTGCTGCGCGTGCTGGTGGAAAACCGGGGGCATGCCGTGCCCCGCGCGACGCTGGTTGACCGGGTGTGGACGGATGGCGCAGCGTTCGTGGAGGAAAACGCGCTGTCCGTCACCGTAAAGCGGCTGCGCGGGAAACTGGAGGCCGATCCCGCCAAACCGGAATACTTGAAAACGGTATACGGCATCGGGTATACCTGGGCGGTGCATCCATGAGCGGGTATATCGTCGCAGCCCTGGCGCTGCTTGCAGCGCTGGTGGTGGCCGCTATTGAACGCTGGCGCACGGCGCGAACGATGAAGCGCCTGGATGCCATGCTCTGCGCCGCCATGGACGGCCACTTTTTGGAACAACACTTTGATGAAAGCCGCCTGTCCGCGCTGGAAAGCCGCATGAGCCGGTATCTGGCAGCCAGTGCATTGTCCGCGCAGAATATACAGGAGCAGAGGGACCAGATCAGCGCCCTGGTCTCGGATATCTCCCACCAGACCAAAACGCCGGTGGCCAATTTGCAGCTCTATGCTCAGCTTCTCCACGAGCAGCCCCTCACCGAGCAGGGCCAGGATTGTGCCCAGGCCATTTCCTGCCAGGCGGCAAAGCTCCAAGCGCTCATCGATGCGCTGGTCAAAACTTCCCGTCTGGAGACCGGCATCCTCGCGCTTCACCCCCAGGCAGGTGCGGTAGCCCCGGTTGTGGCGCGGGCTGTTGCCCAGTATGCGCCCCGGGCAGCCCAAAAGCGCGTCACGCTGAATGCCAGCGCTGTGCAGGGCGAAGCCCTGTTTGACGCCAAATGGACGGAGGAAGCCCTGTGCAACCTGCTCGACAACGCAGTGAAATACACCCCCGCCGGCGGGCATGTGACGGTGGAAGTGCGAAATTATGAATTATTTTGCGCCATCCGGGTTTGCGACACCGGGCCGGGCATTTCCGAAGCAGAGCAGGCCAAGATCTTCCAGCGGTTTTACCGCGCCCCAGGCGTATATCAGGATGAAGGGGTGGGGATCGGGCTCTATCTCACCCGGCAAATCGCGCAGAAACAGGGCGGCTATGTGAAGGTGGAAAGCACGCCGGGAGAGGGAAGCTGCTTTTCCCTGTTTCTATCCCGGGCCTGACCGGCTTCTTTCAAAACTGTCACATTCTCGAAAGAAACAGGAAAGAGAAACATGCTAAAGTCTGTATTGTCGAAAGATCATACAGACTTTTTCTTTGGAGGACAATCCGATGACGATTTTGCAAACCCAGGATTTGAAAAAGTATTACGGCACGGGCGAAACCCAGGTCAGGGCACTGGACGGCGTGAACCTGAGCATACAGCAGGGGGAGTTTGTGGCCATTGTGGGCACATCGGGATCGGGCAAATCCACCCTGCTGCACATGCTCGGCGGGCTGGACCGCCCCACATCGGGCACGGTGACCGTGGACGGCAAGGACATCTTCGCCCTGAAGGATGAAGCCCTGACCATCTTCCGCCGCCGGAAAATCGGCTTTGTGTTCCAATCTTACAACCTCGTGCCGGTGCTCAGCGTGTGGGAAAACGTCGTGCTGCCCATTCAGCTCGACGGAAACCGGGTGGATGAGGCCTATGTCAACGAGGTCATCGGCACGCTGGGTCTGGAAAAGAAGCTTACAAGCCTGCCCAGCCAGCTCTCCGGCGGCCAGCAGCAGCGTGTGGCCATCGCCCGGGCCCTGGCCACCAAGCCCGCCATCGTTCTGGCCGACGAACCAACCGGCAACCTGGACAGCAAGACCAGCCAGGATGTGCTCAGCCTGATGAAGGTGACGGGCCAGAAATTTGCCCAGACCATGGTGATGATCACCCACAACGAGGAGATCGCCCAGTTGGCCGACCGCATCGTCCGCATCGAGGACGGGCGCATTGTGACGCGGTAAGGAGGGACGCACATGCATGTTTCCAACCGGGGCTGCGTGCGCCGTCTGAGCCTGCGCGCCCTTTCCTCCAGCCGCACGCGCAACATCGTGGCGGTGCTGGCCATCGCCCTGACGGCGCTGCTGTTCACCTCCCTTTTCACCATCACCCTGTCCATCAACGAGGGCATCCAGCAAAACACGTTCCGCCAGGTCGGCGGCTATGCGCACGGCGAATTTAAAACCCTCACCCAGGAACAGTTTGCCACGCTCAGGGACGACCCGCTCATCAGCGAATGGGGCGTGCGCCGCGTTTTGGGCATGCCCACCGAAGTGCCCTTCAACAAATCGCACGTGGAGATCGGGTACGCGGATGCAAACTACGCACACTGGACGTATTGCGATCCCGAGGTAGGCCGCCTCCCCCGCGAAGGCACGCAGGAAGCCGCAACAGATACCCGCGTGCTGGAGCTGCTGGGCATCGAACCTGAGCTGGGCGTGCAGTTCTCCCTGTCGTTTGATGTGGATGGCCATGCAACCACCCAAAGCTTCACCCTGTGCGGCTGGTGGACCTACGATGAGGCCATCACAGCCAGCCACGTCCTCATTCCCCAGAGCCGGGTTGAAGCCGTTTTGCAGGAAACCGGGGTCACGCCTCCGGGCAGCAACGGCTTTACCGGAAGCTATAATCTGAATGTCATACTCAGGCGCGGCGCCCGTTCCATTGAAAGCGATCTGTACGAAATTCTCGCCCGCCACGGCTACCAATCGGAAAACCCGGGCGAAGACTTCATCGACATCGGCGTCAACTGGGGCTATACCAGCGCGCGGTTCTCCGACGGCCTCGATCCCTCGGTGCTGATCATCCTGCTGGGCATGCTGGCTTTGATCCTTCTGACGGGGTACCTCATCATCTACAACGTGTTTCAGATCTCCGTAGCGGGGGATATCCGCTTCTACGGCCTGCTCAAGACCATCGGCACCACGCCCCGCCAGCTGCGGCGAATCATCCGCATCCAGGCGCTGATCCTCTCTTTGGCGGGCATCCCTATGGGGCTGGTGCTGGGCTGGCTGCTGGGCAGCGTCCTCACCCCGGTCATCGTCTCCCAGCTTCACGCCGTGATGCCCACCGTATCGGTCAGCCCCGTGCTCTTCGCCGGCGCTGCGGCCTTCGCCCTGGCGACCGTCCTGCTCTCCTGCCGTCGTCCGGGCCGTCTGGCCGCCCGGGTCTCCCCCGTGGAAGCGGTACGCTACACCGATGGCGCAACCCGAAGCCGGAAGAAGACCCGGAATACCCGGCGCGTGTCCCTCGCCTCCATGGCCTTCGCCAACCTGGGCCGCAACCCCGGCAAAACCGCCATCACCGTGCTTTCTCTGTCGCTGGCCGTGGTGCTTTTGACCCTCACCGTCACGCTGACGGGCGGCTTTGATCTGGAAAAGTACGTCGCGAGCTTCACCGCCAGTGACTTCATCGTAGCCGATGCGGCGCAGTTCCAGACCGGCGACGAAATCTTCCACACCGGCAGAGGCATCCCGCAGGAAGTCATCGACGCCATCGATAACCAGGGCGGCATCACCGCCAGCGGGCGGGTATATGGCCGCACATCCGCGGTGCAGGAATTCGTCACCGAGGATTATTACCGCTCGATGCACGGCCACTTTCTCACCGAAGAACAGCTCGACAGCGTCATTCACTTCACGGAACACAGCGAAGACGGCCTGCTCTCCGACGTCGCCCAGCTCTACGGCATGGACCCCTTTGCCCTGTCCTACCTGACGGTGCTTGACGGCGATCTGAGCAAGCTGAGCGAAGAAGGCGGGCACTACATCGCCGCCGTTTACAGCGAGGATGACTACGGCCGCCCGGTGATGGATAGCCACTGGGCCCGCGTGGGCGACACCGTGAAGCTGCGGTATGTACAGGAAGTTGAGTACTTCAACCCCAACACCGGCGAGGTCTACGGCCCTTGGGAAAATGTGCCGGAAGGCGCCGTCTATGCCTACCGGGCCACATCATACCGCGATGTGGAATACACCGTCGCCGCTCTGGTGTCGGTGCCCTCTGCCCTGAGCTACCGCTATTACGGAAGCGACGAATTTGTGATGAGCTCAGAGACCTTCATCCGGGATACAGGCACTGATTGCGTGATGTACTACGCCTTCAACACCACGGAAGAAGCCAATGCCGCAATGGAAGCCTTCCTGCGCGACTACACGGAAAACCGCAATCCCCAGTTTGACTATGAGAGCAAGGCCACCTACGCCAGCGAGTTTGACAGCGTGTGCAACATGTTCCTGCTGCTGGGCGGCACGCTGAGCCTGATCGTCGGCATTGTGGGCGGGCTCAACTTCTTCAATGCCATTCTCACCGGCATCACCGCCCGCCGCCGCGAGCTGGCCGTGCTCCAGTCCATCGGCATGACAAGCCGGCAGCTCCGGTTCATGCTGGCTTTGGAAGGGCTGATGTACACCGCCGGTGCGGCCCTGCTGGCCCTTTCGCTGGTTCTGATCACCGCTCCCTTCCTGGGGCTCGGGCTCAACAGCATGCTGTGGTTTTTCACCTACCGCTTCACACTGTGGCCGGTAGCCGCGGTCATTCCCCCATTCGCCCTCATGGGCATTGCCATCCCCGTATTCAGCTGCCGCGCTGCCCAGCGCTACTCCGTGGTGGAGCGCCTGCGCCAGGAATGATGCGGGTTTGCATTCCATTTCAAAAGCGCTGTCTTTGTTTTTCCAAAACGCACGCAGCCCGGAAACCCTGCTTGGCAAGGTTTCCGGGCTGCCCAGCGTGTCGAAAAAGTCCGCCTGCGGCGTCCTTTTCCGAGTATTTGCACTGTTTCCCTCTCGGCTCTATGAGCCTCCCGGGCGGGAAACAGTGTAAGGAAACCTTGCTGCGCAAGGCTTCCGA
>DVJV01000067.1 GCA_018716525.1 Candidatus Ventricola gallistercoris | reverse complement strand
CAGATCGCCCGTGCCAAAGCCCTCCGGCACATACTCGCTGTAGTCCAGCCGGTGTTCCACCAGGATCAGCGGATCGGGGCAGGAGGCGCGCACGGATTCAATCGTTTCGATGCAGAAATCGACGTACTCGTCGGTGACGCTTTCGGCCTCGTCGCTGTAAAAGTCGTTGTCCCGGTGCGCGGCATACTGTGCTTCCAGCACTTCCGGGGTCATATCACCCAGATAGCGGTGCAGCTTCAGCTCGGATAGCTCATGGAGGAACGTACCCTCTTCCGCATACGGGGAAGGCTTGTCCGCGAACTGCCCGGACAGCTTTACTGACGGCGGGCACATCATCCAGCGGTGGGAGGATGAGGCGCTGAGCGCGGCGTGGGCGCGGGCGCTGTGTTGGATCTCGCTCACAGCGCCGCCACCTCGCTCATGACGGCGGCGTACTGGCTCTCCTGAAGCTCGGTGAGCTTCCGCACGCCATGCCTTTCCAGAATGGCCTTGATCTTCGGCCGGTTCTCCGGGGTGGAACGCTCCGCCACAAAGGCGCGCAGCTCTACGATGCTCAACCCGGGGTTTTCCGCAACAGGTACGGTGCTGCTATTCGCCGAATCCTCTCCGGCTGGCTTTCCCTGCGGGGTTTCAGACGCCTGTGCGCCGTCCGGTGTGCCGGTCATGGCCTGAGCAAGGGTCTCCAGACTATCGGTCAGGTTACGCAGATCCTGTACCACATCCAGCAGCATTTTGACCTTGGACATTTTCTCACTCCGTTTCTACAGTCTTTTGGATATCTCCATGTTCAGCGTGGGCGCTCGGATGGAACATCTCCCACCCAGTGGTTCAGCTTTCCTTGAGGCAGCACAGCGTGGCGATCAGCAGCGCAGTCTCGTTGGCTTCCGTCTCCTCCCATGGTGCTTTGGTGTCCGCGCGCCCAAAGTGCCCGTAAGCGGCCAGCGGCGCGTAGATGGGGCGGCGAAGTTTCAGGTCGCGGATCAGCGCGGAGGGACGAAGGTCAAAGGTTCTGCGAATCGCCTTGCGCAGCACACCGTCGGGCACGATGCCCGTGCCGAAGGTGTCCACGTCCACGCTCACAGGCATTGCTCTGCCAATGGCGTAGGCGATCTGCACCTCGCAGCATTTTGCCAGCCCCGCGTCTACGAGGCTCCGGGCCACCCAGCGGGCGGCGTATGCGCCCGTGCGGTCGACCTTGGTGGGGTCCTTCCCCGACAGCGCCCCGCCGCCGATGCGCGCCACGGGGCCGTAGGCGTCCACCGCCAGCTTGCGCCCGGTCAGACCGGTGTCCGCCGCAGGGCCGCCCAGCACGAACCGCCCGGATGGATTGATGAGCAGCCGCGTTCCCGGCCGCAGGTACTTCTCCGGGACGACCTTGCGGATGAGCTCTTTAACTTCCCTGCGGATGGTTTCCACCGGCACATCCTCGTCGTGCTGCACGGAGACCACCACTGTGCTCACGGCCACGGGCGCATCGTCCTGATACACGACCGTCACCTGCGCCTTGCCGTCCGGCTTCAGCCACGGGATGCGGCTCTCGTCCAGCCCGCGGCAGATGCTCTGCGCCAGTACCACGGGCAGCGGCATCCTCTCCGGCGTCTCGTCCGTGGCGTAGCCCACCATGATCCCCTGATCGCCCGCGCCGAGATCTTCGCCGTCAACTACGGCCTGCGCGATATCGGGCGATTGCCGGTTCAGGCGCACCTCCAGCGCCAGCTCGCCGCCCGTGGAAAGCTCTTCCATGGTGTAGCCCACCTTCGCGCACAGCTGCTTGAGTATGGGTTCCACGTCCACGCTGGCCTTGGAGGTGACCTCGCCCGCCACCAGAATCTTTGCGTCCGTAGCCATAACCTCGATGGCCACCCGCGTGCCGGGATCGCCCTTGAGGTGCTCGTCCAGCAGCATGTCCGCGAACTGGTCGCAGAACTTGTCCGGGTGGCCAGCCCGCACGGCCTCGGCGGTCACGAGACGGGGCTTTGTCGAAGTGTTTCTGTCTTTTTCGTTCATACGTTTTCCCCTCATTCGTCGTAGTGGATGACCTGCGTGTTGAAGCGTTTCTTTCCGGGCGCGTCCCGTGTCCGGTTGGGAAATCGACTGTTCTGGCGGGAATGGTTTTGGCGCTCGCGCTGTTTGCGCCTCTTTTCGTCACGCATCACATTGCACAACGCATAAAAGCAGGTGGGATCGGCGTAGCCCTCGGTGTTTTTGTAGGTCAGGCGCGCTTCCGGCTCATTGGGCGGTCGGGAGTGCTCCTTGTCGGTATTGATCCTAATCTGTTTGCGGCTCATGCTCTCACCAACCTTTCTGCCGCGGATTTCGTCAGACAGCGCCAGCCGATGAGCAGGCGCGTCAGGATGAAGCTGCAGCCGCGCCTGAGCTGTGTCCAAATATAGACCGGGGCAAAAGCGGACGCTTCCTCCGTGCGGAACACCTCCGTGATGAGCCATTGGCCATGTTCCTTCCGAAGCAGCAGGCAGATGCCATCGTCGTAACGCAGCTCGTGACACTCGGTATCCAGATGCACACCCGCCGCCTCATGCGCGGCGATGTACTCCGCAAGGTCGCGCTTGAGGATAAATGCGCGAATGTAGCGCCTGCCCAGCGAACGGTTGACCTTGGCGAACTGACGGCGGCCCTGTTTCGTAAAGTCGATAGATATGGCATAGCCCGCCGTGATGAAGCGATGAATGGATTCAGACATTGTTCCGACCTCCTTTGTTTCTTTGCATCAGGTCTATGGGGCGGGTTATGGAGCAAACTGCGCGAAGATGCTGTTCATGACAGCCAGGTCGTCTCCCGTGAGCGTTGGCGCCAGCTTCTTCAGCAGCGCGACCTGCTCCGGGCAGAGGCTTCTGCGCGATGGCTGGTACCAATCCGCCAGTTTTACGCCTCCGTTGTAACGGCCGCGCACAGATTCAATCGGGTAGGAGCAGGCGAGCGCCTCAATGTCGTACTTGATCGTCCTGACGCTGACGTTCAACTCCGCCGCCAGATTCTCGATCTTCTCCGAACGCCGCGCGTTCAGGATCTGCTTGATCGCCTCCCGGCGTTCCGCCTGGTTCACCTGCTCACCCCCTCTCGTGTGCTCTGTGATTGGAATTATCGAGGTTAAAGGTGCAAGGGCTTTGCACCATTAAAAAATTTGCTTTGTAAATTTTCCGTCATCAGTGAACGGCAATAAAAAAACCGACACAAGCGATTACAGGCCTGCCTTTCAACAGGTCTGTAATGCTCGTGCCGGCTGAACTCAATTTATCGGTTCTGCTCGCGCTGAGCGATTGTCACGAATGGCGGGCGCCTACGCTACAGTGGCTCCCTGCATTTGCGGTCCTTTGACTACATTGTTAAGCCTCTGGGTCGACGGATGGCGCGCCTGTCGGTGTGTTTTCCGTGGCGCCGGTCACCATTGAGGCCATCAGGTGATCCAGCGTGATCTCGTCAAATTCATCTCTGTTTGCTCGCTTGACCCGAAGCGCATATGTTCCGTCTTCTCGTCTGATGGGTTCTCCCACGGGAATCCGGCGATTCGGCGTATAAATCATCTGTGCTCGTCTTCGTCTGTCCACTTTATCCTCCCACCATCCGCATATCACGAATACATCATGCCCGGCATCGTTACCTCATGGCGGCCATCGTCGGGCATGTTCAGCTCGCCCATGAGCGCGGCGGAAAAAATGGCGCGCTTTCCGAAGCGGTTTCGGATCTCGTCAACGCAGTCCTCCAGCTTCTGGCGGCGCATGCGCCGCTGCTCGTCGCCAAACATGTCCAGCTGCGTCGGCTGATCGCTGGGGACAAGGTTGAGCCCGGTCACCGTGAGCGACCTGACCGGCATGTTCCAGGAATAGCGCGTCAAAAACAGCGTCCTTGCCGCCTGAGCGATCTCCATCGGACTCTGGCTGGGATAGCTCAACTGTGTCTGGTACTGGCTTCCGGACAGGTCGTTGCTGCGAACGGCCAGACGCACGCCCCTGGCGGCCAGGCCATACACGCGAAGGCGATGCCCGATATCCTGCGAAAGCTCCAGCATGACCCGCCATACGCTTTCATTGTCGCGCAGGTCGCAGGAGCAGGTGATGCCGTGTCCCACGGATTTGATCGGGGCTTCATAGTCGTTTTGCATCACGCGGCTGTTGTCCTCGCCGTTGGCGAATCGCCAGAGCACAATGCCGTTTTTGCCGAACCAGCCGTGCAGCAGTTCCGGCGGCGTTTTTGCCAGATCGCCTATGGTCAGTATATTACGGGACATCAGCTTGCGCGTCGTTGCAGGTCCGACGTACAGAAGCTCCGATACGGGCAGCGGCCATACGCGCCCCTTCCAGTCGTCCCTGGGCAGCGTCGTTACCGCGTCCGGCTTTTTCATGTCGCTGCCCAGCTTG
>DVJV01000066.1 GCA_018716525.1 Candidatus Ventricola gallistercoris | reverse complement strand
ACCATACGGGCACCATTCCAAACGAGGTTCCGCGGCGCGACGGTTACATTTTTGTAGGCTGGTCAAAGGATAAGAACAGCACGAGAGCCGGGTATATCCCAGGGGCTGAGATCACGGTTGAGGAATCGAACATTGCGTTGTATGCAATTTGGACAAACGAACAACCCAAGGTGAATTTCCGCACCATCACCTACGACCCCAATGGCGAGAATGTTGTGCTGGCAGACAATCCCCAGATCTACTTTAAAAAAGACGACGGCACGATTCTGATCAATCCCACGCGGCAGGATTATGTCTTCACCGGCTGGACGTGCGAAGCGATTGGGCTTACCGAGCCACAGCTGAATATAACTGTTCAATGGAACGGTATGGATGGAGACGAATCTGACTTCGTCAACAGAACCTACGTGGCCCACTGGGAGCACGTAAAATACAACGTTATCTGGCGCAACTGGGATGGCTCCTCGCTGGATGTCAGCCGGGATGTAGAATTTGAAACCATGCCTGGTTATACAGGCCCGGTTCCTACCAGGCCGTCGGATGAAAACTCCTTCTATGTCTTTGCCGGCTGGACGCCTGAGATTGCAAAAGTGACAGCGGATACCGAGTACACCGCCGTATTCACGGCGTATCCGCTGCTCAAGGTATCCTCCCCGGAGGATCAGGCACTCCGGCCGGATGAGACGGCGACATTTGCTGTGGATGTCACCGGCGGCGAGCCGAAAGTGACCTGCCAATGGTATGTGATTCCTGCGGGCCAGAGCGGGGAACCCTCTGACGGAGTGGGCACGGCCATCAGCGGAGCCACAAGCGATACGCTGACCTTTGCGGCAGAAGAGAGCATGAGCGGCAACCGCTATTACTGCGTCGTGCAGGATGGGGTGGGGCAGAAGGTGGTTTCCGAAGCGGCCACGCTGACGGTGACCCGGACGCCGCTGGTGCTGGTGAAATCGCCGCAGGATGTGACGTGCCCCCCCGAAGAGGAAGCGGTCTTCACCGTCGAGGTGTCGGGCGGCGAGCAGCCCCTGGGCTTCCAGTGGTATGTGATTCCTGCGCAGCGCGAGCAGGCGGGGCTGTTTGCCACCGCGTATGCGGATGCGGATACCGCCATTGACGGGGCTAATACCGATACACTGCGCGTGACCGCAGCCATCGAAGACGATGGCAACCGTTACTACTGCGTGGTGTGGGATCGGGTCGGGCAGAAGATCACCACGGAGCCCGCACTGCTGAGCGTGCTGCAGCCGATGGAGCTTCCCCAAACCGGGGATGATACATCGCTTTGGCTGCTGCTGGCTGCTGCGGCTGCCTCGGGTGCAGTTCTGATTGTGCTCTGGCGCAGGCGGCGCTGAGCCTGCGCTGCCGGAAACGGCTGACGCAAACGCGCATCCCTGCATCGGGTAAAACGGTGAACAGAATACAAAATCCTCCTTTGCCTCGGGTGAGCCGGGGCAGAGGAGGATTTTTGCTGTGCATTTTAGAATGGAGGTCTGCTTTCGGGCGATGGTGAAGAGGTTTCCAGCCTTTGAGCGGCTCAAACCTGCAGCATAGCGGGGGTCATCAGCCCTTGCAGATAGGAGAGGGACAGGCGGCTGGCCGTCCGCACATCGGGATACGGCTTGATCTCCAGCGCGAGCGCGCCGGTGTAGTGAATATCGTAAAGCGCGCGGAGCGTCTCGGAAAAGTCGTAATGCGCGTGACCGGGGTACCAGCGGTCGTTATCTGCCAGGTGCACATGCCCGATCAGCGCGCCGCCGCGGCGGATGGCATCGCCAATGCGCGTCTCTTCGATGTTCATGTGCACGGTATCCAGGTGCAGCTTGGTGTGCGCGAAGCCGTTTGCCTTCAAAAAGGCGATTCCCTCGTCGATGGTGTTGAGCACGTCGCTCTCAAAGCGGTTCATGATCTCAAGGCCAATCGTCACGCCGTATTTTTCCGCCAGCACGTCGAGATGGAAAAGGCTGTCGGCCATGCGCTGCAAAAAGGTTTCGGGCGCCTGGCCGGAGGCAAGCCGCCCTTGCACGCAGCCCACGATGACCACCGCGCCGTAGGGCTGGGCGGTCTGCATGTGCGCTTCCATGTGCGCAATGCAGGCCTTGCGGATGGCGGCATCCGGGTTGGTGAGGCTGTATCCCCGGCTGAAGAACACGGCGCCCGTGCCGATGGAGGTGAGGCGGAGGTTGTGATCTGCCAGCGTCTGCCACAGCGCGCGCCGGTCGATTTGGGCCGAATCCTCGATGTGCATTTCAATGGCGCGGTAACCGTCTTCTTCGGCCTGCGCGCAGATGTCCTGATAGGAGCCGCGGTAGACGATGGGATCGCCCGGGTCCGCAGCAAGGGCTCCTGTGGTTGCAATGATCATGCTATCACTCCCGGATCAGTTCGCTCACGCCGCGCGTGTCGATGGCCTCGCCGCGGCAGCCCTGGATGTCCACGTTGTGCAGGATGAGCTTGCGAATGTTGTAAAAGCATCCGCCCCACAGCGTGGCCTGTTCGTCGATGTCGTCCATCATGGCGGGTTCCATGGGGATTGGATCGGCGGTGTAGCGCACCTTCACATCGCGCAGCTCCACGACATCCACGGGGTTTTCCGGCAGGCCGTATATGAATGCCGCGGCCACATGGCAGTGGGTGCAGGTCAGATCGCGGAAGGCAAGCTGGTTGACGGAGGGTGTCCGGTCGTCGATGGGCAGAGGTTCCTTGCTGCGCACATATTCGGAGTGCCTGTCGGGGTCGCAGCAGTTGTAGAAGCAGTTGACCACGATCGGCGTGCGCACGTGATCCATCTCGATGTGCTCAAAGCAGATGTCTTCCACCACGGCCAGCTTTCCGCGGCCCCGGCGCGTCTTGATGCGACAGCCGCGGTCGGTGTGGTCAAACACGCAGTGGCTCACATGCACGTGGTAGACGCCGCCGGAGTTTTCGCTGCCGATGGAAACGGCGCCATGCCCGTTTTGCATGTAGCAGTGCCGGATTTCAATGTTCTGCGAGGGTTCGCCGTATGTGGAACCCATGTAGTACTTGCCGGACTTGATGGCTACGCAGTCATCGCCCAGGGAGAAGTGCACGCCCGCGACGGTCAGGCCGTTTACGGACTCGGGGTCGATGCCGTCGGTGTTGGGCGAATCCCACGGATTGAGCAGGTGGGTGCACAGCACCTTGATGTCCTTGGAGAAATAGGGATGAATGGTCCAGGACGGGCTGTTTTGAATCGTCACGCCGTGCAGCGTCACATTTTTGCAGCGGTTGAGGAAGACCGTTCTCGGCCGGAAAGCGATGATCTTGGCCCGGTCGTCCTTCCACCAGTTGTCGCCCGAGGCGTTGCCGTCGAGCACGCCTTTGCCCGTGACGACGACGTTTTCCACGCCGATGCCGGTGATCATTGAGGCGAAGCAGTCGAGGGGGTTGCCCTCCCAGGTGCCCAGGTTGTAGTCGCCCTGCTCGTCATACTGCTGCACCATGCCGGGCAGCACCGGAATCATGCTCCTGTCGGGGTTGCCCAGCAGCACGGCGCCTTCGGCGATTTCCAGCGTGATGTTGCTCTTGAGGAACAGCGCCGTCACCGAGTAGCGGCCCTCGGGGATGAGCACGCGTCCATGCGGCGGGCAGGCGAGGATGGCGGCCTGTATGGCCGCCGTGTCGTCGTGTACGCCGTCGCCGTGCGCGTTCATCTGCCGCACGTTGAGCGTCACCGATTCGGGAGCCGTGCGGAAGTGGAGCGACTGGGTCCCGCCGCCGTAGCGGATGGTCATGTCGTAATCGGTGTCGGGTGTGAGGTGGTCGATTGTCTGCACCACGTGGTCGCATGTGCGGGTCTGGCCGTCAAAGCAAATCTCGTAGGGGGCGCTGGTCTTGTATTTTTCGCTGGAATCCAGCTCGATGACCGCGCTTCTGGCGGTCAGCATCAGAAGGTTTGCCATGTCCGCATCATCCTTTCACGCCACCCATGGCGATGCCGTCGATAAACTGGCGCTGGGCGAGGAAGAACACCACCAGTGTCGGAATGATCGAGATGACGGAGAGCGCCAGCACCTTGTTCCACTCGATGCCGGTTTCCGCATCCTGAATCAGCTTGAGGCCCAGCGTCGCGGGGTATTTGGCCACGGTGTTGATGTAGATCAGCGGCCCCTGGAAGTCGTTGGATGCCCAGATGAACTGGAACACCGCCACCGACAGGATGGCCGGGGAGACCATCGGCGCATTGATGTAGATCAGGCGCTTAAAGGAGTTGCAGCCGTCGATTTCGGCAGCCTCTTCAATTTCACGGGAAATGGATTTCATGAACTGCACCAGCAGGAACACGAAGTACGGCTCGCTGGCGAAGAATGCCGGCACGATGAACGGCAGATACGTGTTGACCCAGTTCAGCTTCACATAGAGCAGGTACTGCGGGATGTTGAGCACCACCTGGGGAAGGAAGAGCGTCGACATGAGCATGGCGAAGAGCACGTTCCTGCCCCGGAATTTGAAGCGGGCAAAACCGTAGGCGGTGATCACCGAGGAGATGACTGCGCCAATCACCTTGGGGATGACGATCTTGTAGGTGTTGAGCATGAACTGGCTGAAGGGGTATGTGGTGCCCTTCCAGCCCTCCACGTAGGCCTTGAAGCTGGGCGATTTGGGGAAAATGCTGATGCTGGCGAAGATCTCGTTGTTGTCCGCCTTCAGGGATGAGCCCACCATCCACAGCAGCGGATACATCATGATGAAGCCCACCAGGCACAGGAGTGCGTAGCGCAGCACGAGGCTGACTTGCTTGCGCCTGCGGATTCTCCGGCGGCTTCGTTCAATGGCTGTCATGGTCATGGAAATCACCTCTCATCCCCGGAGTAGTAGACCCAGTACTTCTGGCTGAGGAACGCAATGGCAGTCAGCGTCGCCACGATGATGAACAGAATCCACGCCATCGCGGAGGCGAGACCCATGTCGTAGGACTTGAATGCTTTCTGGTAGATCAGCAGAGAGATCAGGGTGGTGGAGTTCATCGGGCCGCCCTGGGTGATCAGGTAAGCGCTGTTGAACTCCTGGAAGGCCGTGCAGAGCTGGGTGATCAGGTTGTAGAAGATCACCGGGGTGATCATGGGCACGGTGATGTAGAAGAACTGGTGCGCCTTGTTGGCGCCGTCGATCTCCGCGGCCTCGTACAGATCCGGGGAGACGCCCTTGAGCGCCGCCAGGAAGATGACCATGGCGGAGCCAAACTGCCAGACGTGCAGCAGCACGATGATCCAGATTGCGTATGTGGAGCTGCCAAACCAGGGGATGGGGTCAAATCCCAGCGCCTTAAGCAGCGAGTTGATCATGCCATCCTGGTTGAACACGAAGCGCCAGACGACGGAGATGGCCACGGAGCTGCCCAGAATGGAGGGCACGTAGTACATCGTCCTGAAGAAGTTGACAAAGCGCAGCTTGAAGTTTAGGATGTAGGCGATGAACAGCGAGAACGCCAGCTTGAGCGGCACGGTCAGCAGCGCGTATTTGAATGTGACGCCGTACGCCTTCATGTACTTGGATGTCTGAAAGATGGTCAGGTAATTCTCAAACCCGATGAAGCCGGGCGACTCCTTGAACAGGTTGTAATCCAGGAAGCTGTAATACAGCGAGTTCAAAAACGGATACGCGGTGAAGAACAGAAAGCCCAGCAGCCAGGGGAGCACGTAGAGAAAACCAATGTTGCGGGATGCATATTTTCGCAGATCCATCCGGCGCACTTGCCGGTCTGCCTGATTCGCCTTTTGCATCGAGGTCAGCCTCCCCTTGTCTTGAGATACTGCGCATAGGCCATCATCAGCACGCCCTGCGCCTTGGGGTCATCCCAGACGACCGGCTCGGACAGGTAGTAGGCTACGCTGCCATCGCGCGTCTCCTTCGGCCCCAGACCGGCGACCGCGCAGGTGTCCGTCAGGTGCAGGTGGCCATCCTCCCAGGCGAGCTTCTGGTCGAGCACCGCTTCAAAGATCTCTTCGCCGGTGCGCTGGTACTTGTCTGCAAGCAACAGGCCGAGTCTGCACGCCTTGAGGATCGCATAGGCGACCATGAGCGAACCGGAGGTCTCCAGATAGTTGCCCTCCTGCCCGGGCAGCGCCACGAGCTGGTAAAACAGCTTGCTGTCGGGGTCCTGCCAGCGCAGAATGCCGCGGATTGCCTTTCTGAACAGGTCGCCGATGGCGCGCTTGTGGTCGTAGAGCTCCTCGTTGGCCAGCTCATAGCAATCCACCAGCGCCATGAGGTACCAGCCGATGGAGCGCAGCCAGAAGTTGGGCGAGAGGCCCGTCTTCGGATCGGCCCACTTGCGCTCCTTGTACTCGTCGTAGGCGTGGTGATACAGCCCGGTTTTTTCGTCAAAGAGCAGCCGGTCTGCCTCGGTGAACTGGCGGACGATGTCCTGGTAGCCGCGGTAATCGTCGAACCGGTTTTCATACTCCATGTAGAAGGGCTGCGCCATGTACAGGCCGTCGAGCCACACCTGCCACGGATAGATGAGCTTGTGCCAGAAGTTGCCCGTGGTCAGCCGGGGATGGTGCCGGAGCTGATCCATCAGCGTGTCGCAGGCCTTGCGGTAGCGCTCTTCGCCTGTGACATCGTACAGGAAGTAGAAGACCTTGCCCGCGTTGATGAAGTCCAGGTTGTACTCCATCATGTCATAGCTGCGGATGGCGCCGTCTTGGGAGACATACGGGTTGACGAAGTTGACGATGTAGTCCTTGAAATGCGCATCGCCTGTCGCTTCGTACATCTGCTTGCAGCCGAGCATCAGGCAGCCATCCTCGTAGTTCCACTGATAAAAGCAGGGACCGTTCTGGTCTTCCTGATAGACGGAAATGCCCTTGTATCGCTTGAGGTAGTCCGCCAGAAAAGCGTTAAAATCCTTCATGTCCATGTCGGTTCCTCCCGGATGGTGGGGTCGGTATAGGGCTTTGTACAGAGGCGGGAATGAAGAAGGGGAAGGGGATGGACTCCCCTTCCCCCCTCAAACGGAGATCAATACATGTTCTCCTGGTTGACCGTGTTGACGCTGTCGATGAGGTACTCCGCCAGCTCAGCGGGATCGCCGCCGGCAGAGAGCAGCTCAAACACCTCGTAGTACACGCCGGTGGTCTCCTTGAGATCCGCGTGCTCGAAGTTCGGATCGAAGCTGTAGGCGGAGTTCTCCATGGCGACGGTATTGGCCGCAAGCACGTTCTCGTCGACCAGACCGGCCTCTTCAAGCACCTCTTTGGCGTGCTGGTTGACCGGAATGCCGCGCTGGGTCTCCATCAGCTTGACGCCCTCATCCTCGGCCAGCAGGAAGTTCATGAGCATGACGGCCTCTTCCTTGTGCTGGGAGGACTCCGTCACCGCAAACGCCATGGAAACCTTCGCCATGCCGAAGGGATGCGCGCCTTCCTTGGTCATGTAGCCGCCGATGACCATCTCCTGGTCGTCGTTGAGCGAATCCATGAGCTCGGTAACCGCGGTATCATACTCAGCGATGCCGGCGTACTGGCCGCTCATCCACTTCGGGTTGGTGTACAGGTCGCTGTAGCCGTCGTTCTGGTAGTCGTAGATGGTGGGGAAGACGTGGTGCGCTTCCAGCTCGTTGATGAAGTTCAGGCCGTCGGTGACTTCTTCCACCGTGTACTGGCACTCGTAGTTCTCCACCCACGGCTTGCCGTAGGTCTGCTGCAGATACCAGCACATCAGCCACATGCGCTCCCAACCGTCGGCGCGCATGCAATAGTAGTCTTCACCAAGCTTTTCCTGGAAGGTGTCACCCGCAGCCATCAGCTCATCCCAGGTGGTGGGCAGGGCGATGCCCGCGCTGTCAAAGGTGGTCTTGTTGAAGAAGAACAGCTTGCTGGTCATGCTGATGGGCAGACCCTGCAGCTTGCCCGCCAGCGTCATGGAATCGAGCTGGGACTGGGTGTAGTTGCTCAGGTCGATGATGTCCGTGTACTCGTTCAGATCCACGAACTTCGAGCCGTCGGAGGAGAACTGGTACATCCAGTTCCAGTTGATCTGCATCAGGTCCGGCGCCGTGCCGCCTGCAAGCTGGGTGGCGCACTTCTCCTGCCAGCCGTCGAAGCTGGCATATTCGCACTCCACAGTGATCCAGGGGTATTTTTCCATGAAGGCGTCCACGGCCGCGAGCGTCGCAGCGGCGCGATCCTCACCACCCCACCAGCTCATGCGCAGCGTGACCGGCTCATGCTCTTCCGCGGATGCGCTCACGGCGCCCAGGCAGAAAGACAGCGCCATTACCAGGCACAGGATAACGGAAATGCGCTTTTTCATCGAAGAAACCTCCTTTACTTACCGAAGCCCTGCTGGGGAACC
>DVJV01000065.1 GCA_018716525.1 Candidatus Ventricola gallistercoris | reverse complement strand
CCTATCTCTACCTTGATTTTTCCATAGATAATCTGCCTTCTGTATTTCGGCGCAAATACTATATGATATTTGCAATTCCACGTCGTATGTGCTAAACTGTTTTTATCCATTCGTGTCTCTCCTTTGCTTCTATTGCGGTTGCCAGACCTTGCTTGATTCTAGCACAGGGTTACACGAATGGACTCATAACTTTAAGTCTTCTGAACCCCCGCTCGAAGCGGGGGTTTTCGATTTACAAAAAGACCAGCCAGGCTCTAAACCTGGCTGGATGCTTTGGTAGCGGCAATGTGATTCGAACACATGACACTTCGGGTATGAACCGAATGCTCTGGCCAACTGAGCTATGCCGCCTTATGGTTGCGGGAGTAGGATTTGAACCTACGACCTTCGGGTTATGAGCCCGACGAGCTGCCAGACTGCTCCATCCCGCGATGACAGAAGTTGCCGTCGCCTGACGACGAAAGATATTATATCCCATTTCCAGGCATTTGTCAACCCATTGCGCGGAATTTTTTCTTGAGATATCCATCCATGTTTCCATGGGCCGAAAGGCGAATCTGTGTGATACCCAGACAGCGCATGGCGGCCTCCAAAATGGCAATGCCGCTGGGGATGATATCCGCCCGGTGCGGCATGAGCCCGACCACCTGGCGGCGCTCCGCCATGGGCATGCAGGCCAGCCGCTTTCCCCAGGCTGCGACCTGCTCAAACGGCATGACAATCCCCTCGCACAGATCGGGATCAAACAGCGGCACGCTGCGCTCCATGGCGCCCAAGGTCGTCATCGTTCCGCCCACGCCGATCCAGCACGCGCCAGACGTCGCATCCGCAAGGGCCCCCGCATCCCGCCGGATGAGCTTGATGCAGCGGTCCACCGTATCCAGATAGCTTTTCCAGTCCACCACAGGCAACTGCGCGTGCATGCGGACAGCGCCCATCTGCAAGCTCATCGCGGTAAAAATGCGCTCATCCTCGCCCAGCGTGAACTCCGTAGAGCCTCCGCCAATGTCGATGACGCCACACATGCCGCCTTCGCTCGCGCCATAATAGGAAAGCGCCGCCTCCTCTTCGCCCGTGACGATTTCCACGCAGGCGCCGCATGCCTCCTCACAGCGCGCAGTAAAATCCGCCCCATTGCGCGCATCGCGCACCGCACTCGTGGCAAAAACAAATACGCGCTGCGCATTCTGCGCGCGCGCAATAGCGGCGAGCTCTGCAACCGCCGCGATGGAAGCGGACATGCTCTCCTGTGTGAGTTCTCCGCCGATCAGCCCGGCAAACAGGCGCGTTCCCCGGCGCTCACGGCTGACCACCTGAAGCTGCCCCTCCTGCCACTGTGCCACCAACAGGCGGATCGCATTGGAACCAATTCCGATACAGGCCAGGCGCATGGCATCTTCCCCCGTTCACACTCAGTTTGAATCGTAGACCTCAAACTCAGGTTCCGTCTGGATCTCGTCGAGATTCCCCACCACGTAGATCGTCTCGCCATACCAGCAATAGCCATATTCCCTTCGCGCGGTGCGCTCGATGAAATCCTCGGTGTTGATTTCCGCCAGCTCGGTCTTGAGCTGATTGTTTTCCGACTGTGCCTCATAATACAGGGAAGCCGCCAATTCCAGCTGCTCCTGCTGACGCTCCAGGCTGACAGCCTTTCCCGGAAAGCGCATCAGCATCCAAACCGAAAAAAGTCCCATGACCGCCGCAAGAATCCGAAGCTTACGGACACGCGTCTTTTTCTTTCTCACCAAGCGGCTCATCCCCCGTATCGCGTCAAAAAATGGTATTGTTATCATTCGGTTCAAGCCGTCAAATTCCTGCATCATTTTGGAACATTCCACCCACAATTCAACTTTTCGTGACAAATTTCCGCACGAATCTGCACATTTTACGAACGATCGTTCCCATCGATGCCGCATATAGCGCCATGCCCGCGGCGATGCCCGCAAACGCATACAATCTGAACGGGTCCACCCGCATGATCAGCGCCGTCAGCGTCATGAAAAGCGCACAAAGCACCCCGTAGAGCAAATCCATCACACCGGTCAGCACGCGCCCCATCTTCAGCGCGCGGCGCAGGAGCGCCGTCACGTCATACACGGCGGCAAGCCCTGCGCCGCACCCCGCCATAGCCAGAAACACGCGCGCCTGTTCTGCCGCAGACATATCACTTTCTGCGGCGCGCAAACAGGCCGCGCCTTTCCTTTCTGGGGGATAAATCGCTGTATTCGATGGCCGCAATCTCCCCGGTCACCCCCAGCTGCCCATCCTCCAGGTTCAGCTGCTCGATGTGCAGGCCCTCGCCCATCAGCGCCACCTCGCCTTCCGATGTCTCCAGCACCACTTCCTGGTCGTTAAAGCAGCTGACCGCCGTCACGCCCGCCAGTTTGGCGCGCGTTCGGCCTTCCAGCATCAGGGTGTGCTTGCGAAACGGCATCTTGCTCTGCGTCGGTTCCTTCTCCATGCTCATCGCCTCCGGGTACAGCCTATGCGCCGCCCCCGCGCAAAAGCTGTCAGGCCATGCACAATCGTTTGACACGATTCAAGCGCCGCTTGCCGTGCATCAAAAAAGACCGGATTTCCCGGTCTTGCAGCGTGTCGGAAAAGTCCGCCTACGGCGTCCTTTTCCGAGCTTTACGCCGTTTCCCTCTCGCCCCCCATGGGGCTCCCGGGCGGGAAACGGCGCAAGGAAACCTTGCTGCGCAAGCTTGCGAATCCGCCGCGCATGTCGCCGGATTCGGATTGCATTTGGAGGGCTTTAGCCCTCCAAACCTCCCGGAAGGGTTTTTTGACAGTCTGAAGACCGGATTTCCCGGTCTTGTCAGTTTGTCGAAAAAAGCAGCGTTTTTTTCCCCCGATCCGAGGGGCTTCCCGAGTGGGAAGCAGCGCAGAGATTGCAAAGCCGCATCACGCGCCTTCAAACAGCGCAACCAGCTCTTCGCTGCCGGCATCCCTCAGCGTTTGCAGCCATGCCTCGTAGTTTTCATCCGTCCATTCGACCTCACCGGTGGCAAACTTCGCAATGCCTTCATCGACCAGCGCGCCCAGTGTCTGCGCCAGCTCATCGGCACGGCGCTGGGCCTGCGCATCCAGCGCATAGGCGGGCGTCACACGCTCGCTGACCGCGCGCACGCGCTCACTCTGGGCCATGACGTGCTCATCCACTTCGCTGTTGACACTTGCCATGAAGTCGCTCGGATACAGCCCCGGCATTGCCGTGCCGGTATACATCAGCACTTCGCTGCGGATCGTTTCCACATTGCGCAAGCCGCCGGTCAAAAATGACCAGCGCCCATCCGCATCCACGGCATAATCTTCCCCTTCCACGCCCGCATAGGCCAGCACTGCGCCCTCTTCGGCATAGAGCGCATCGACCCAGGCAAGCGCCTGCCCCGGATCCTGGCAAGCGCTCGTCACCGCAAAGCAGCCCGTAAAGACCTCGCCAAGCAGATCCCGCCAGCGGGTCTGCCCATCCGGCCCGGGCATCAGCAGCGCATCATACTGCACCGCCTCCTCAGCAGGCACCTGCGTATACGGCACCAGCGAAACCAAAATGCCGCTGTGGGCCACTTCCTCTTCTTCACTTGAAAGCGCCTGCGCGCTGTGCAGGGCGGTAAACGCATCCTCACGCAGGATGCCCTGCTCCATCCAGCTCTTGAGCAGCGCGATGAAATCCCGGTATTCGGGCAGCTCAGGGGCAAAGACCAGATTGCCCTGCGCATCCCGCGCCAGGTTGTAGTCGTCCGCCACGATGCCAAAGTAGGGCAGCAGCCAGCGCATCTCGTATACGCCCGTCAGATCCGCCGCAACCTCGTCGTGCTCGCCATTGCCGTTTGCATCGCTGTCGCGGATGACGGCAAGCGTCTGCGTCAGTTCATCTACCGTTTCAGGCATTTCAAGGCCGAGTTTTTCAAGCCATCCCGTGTGAATCCACACGCAAACCTGCCGCTCCGTCCTGTTGATCAGCGGCAGTGAGGCAATGCGCCCGTCCTCCAGGGCGATGGTCTCGCGCCATTCCGGGTTTTCCTCGAGCAATGCGGACAGGTTGGGCATGTACGTATCGATCAGCGGCGCAAGATCCACGATCGCCCCCGCATCCAGCAGCGCATACTCCTGCTCCCTGGTCAGGTTCGCTTTGAAGAGCACGTCCGCCGGAATCTCTCCTTCAAGCATTTGCTCGAGCATCTGCTCATACTCCTGCAGGTCCGTCACGCCGTGCGCCTCTACCGCCACGCCCGTGAGCGCTTCCATTCTTAAAAAAAACTGGCTCGTTTCCCACGCTCTGCCGACCGTTTCCGTTTCAAGGCCCGTCACCGTCAGCGCCTGTGCCGAGGCAGCAAACACGCACACAGACAGGAGAACGGCCCAAAATGCCACTTTCTTCATAGGCACCTCCATCATAGATGCATTCTTTTCACATTATAACACATCCGCATACCGGGTAAAAGAGTGATTGGCCGCCAGTCAGGACAGACTATTTGCACCCTTTGCGCCATACCATGGACACAGGCAAGATGAGGGAGGGATTTTCCATGCTTGAAAAACTGCTAAGCGCCTGGCGCGCACGGCGCGTGCTGATCGTGGGCTGTGGCGATGCGCTGACCCCCTGGATTCATGCGCTGCTCACACAGCTGGGCGCGCGTCCTGCATGCATCAAGCCAGGATACACGGCCGAATCGCTCTGCCAGGCGATGCGCAGCGGGCGCATCAGCGCGCTGATCGTTCCGGCTGCCCATGCGCTGAGCAGCGGCAGCCTGGAGACGCAGCTTCGTGCGGTGAGCACCCTGCTGGATGAAGCCCGCGAAGCCGGCATCCCGCTGACCCTCTTTTGCTCGGATGTAAGCGTATACCGCGCCTGTGAACACGTCTGGTATGCGCGGGAGGAGGACCCTATCGGCGGGCGCACGCACGAGGGGCTGATCCAGTCCATGCTGCAGCTCTACGCGGACGGCATGTCCCGCGGGCTGATGGGCGACGCCGTTACCACCCTGATCGTGCGGCACATGCCCTGCCTGGGCAGCTTGCACCCTTCCACCCGGCAATACACCCAGTGGTGCCGCTCCCTGATGGACGATGAGCCCCTGTATGTGGAGCACCCCGCCCGGCAGGGCATCTTCCTGCATCCGCTGGATGCCGCATGCGGGGTACTGATGCTGGGGGCGCGCTACTTCTGCGAGGAGGACATGCGCGAAAACGTGTTCAATCTGGGCGCGGGCCCCCAGAATCTGTGCGCCAACCGCAGTGCGGCGCTGCGCTTTCAGCGGCAGAATGGCTCAGCGCGCCCGCTCGTGGAGAGCGAGCCGCCTCTGCCGCCCCAATCGCCGCTGCTTGACGGCTCCCGCGCCAAGCACTTGTGCGGGGCGCGGTGCATCATTCCAGGGGACGCGGCGCTGTGCCAGCTTCTTGGCCATTTGCGCGCCGTGCAAAGCGGGGAAGAACAAACGTATATTGATGCGCAGACACGCACGTATCTGGAGCGCATCCGGTGACGGCGGCAAAGCGGCGCGCACGTTTTTTCAGTATTTTCCCGGAAATTTCCCCAATCCTTGACAACGCACGGGGCAAGTAGTATACTTTCTGAACCACTCGATCCCCGGCTTTGATGCGAACGCCCTTTGCGCCCGCACCGGGCTTACTTTGAGCAAAAGCAAGGTGAATGCAAGATGCACGCATTACAAAAACTCTATTGCCGCGCGTTTCAGTTTGTCTTCCGCGTGGCCCTGCCCGTGCTTCCCTACCGGGAGCCTGTTCAGCTTGAAGGCACAAAAGCCATTGCCCCCCTGCTGCTTCAAAAGGGCATCCGCTCGGCGCTGCTGGTGACCGATGCCTCCGTGCGGGGTCTGGGGCTGACCAAGCCGCTTGAATCCTCGCTGCAAGAGCAGGGAATTGCCTGTGCCGTCTACGACAAGACCGTGCAAAACCCGACCATCGACAACATTGAAGCCGGGCGCGAGCTGTATCTGAGCAGCGGCGCGCAGGCGATCATCGCGGTGGGCGGCGGCTCGGCGATGGACTGCGCCAAGGGCATCGGCGCGCGCATTGCCCGGCCGGACAAGTCCGTTCAGAAGATGCGCGGCCTGCTGCGTGTGCTGCGGCGCACGCCGCTGAGCATCGCCGTGCCGACGACCGCGGGCACCGGCAGCGAGACGACGCTGGCCGCGGTGATCACCGATGCCGCCACGCACTACAAGTATCCGATCAACGACTTTGTGCTCATTCCCGATTACGCCGTGCTCGATGCCACGCTGACCGAAGGCCTGCCGCCGCACATCACCGCCACAACCGGCATGGACGCGCTCACCCACGCCATAGAGGCCTACATCGGCGGCAGCACGACCCGGCTGACCCGCGCCATGGCCGAGGAAGCAGCCCGCCTGATCGCCGAAAACCTCTACACCGCTTACCGCGACGGGCACAACCTGACGGCGCGCCGCAATATGCTCCGGGCCGCATACTGCGCCGGGATCGCGTTTACCCGCTCCTATGTGGGCTATGTGCACGGCGTCGCCCACTCCCTGGGCGGGCAGTATGGCGTGCCGCACGGGCTTGCCAACGCGGTCATTCTGCCCTACTTCCTAGAGGCCTATGGCCCGGCCTGCCACCAGAAGCTCGGCCGTCTGGCCATCGCCGCCGGCATTGCCCGGGAGGGAGACAGCCCGGCAGCGGCCAGCGAAGCCTTCATCCGCTGGGTTCGGGAGATGAACGCCTCCATGGGCATTCCCAAATCCATCGCACAGATCCGGCGCGAGGACATCCCCACGATGGCGCATCACGCAAGCCGCGAAAGCAACCCGCTGTATCCCGTGCCCGTGCTGATGGATGAACGCGAGCTCGCCGCCATGTATGTGAAACTCATGCCCAAGGAGGTATCCGAATGAACGAACAGGCCATAAGCGACATTGTCGAGCGCCAGCGGACATTCTTTCGCACCGAAAAGACGCTGGATCTCCCCTACCGCCGTCAGGCGCTGCTGGCCCTGCAGGAGGCCATTCGCAGCCATGAGGAGGCGATCAACGCCGCACTGCAATCTGATCTGGGCAAATCCGCTGCCGAAACCTACATGTGCGAAACGGGCATGACGCTCTCCGAGCTTTCCTACATGCTTTCGCACATGAACCGCTTTGCGCGCCGCAAGCATGTGCTCTCCCCGCTTGCGCAGTTTCCGTCGGACAGCTTCACCGTGCGTGATCCCTACGGCGTGGTGCTGATCATGTCCCCGTGGAACTACCCCTTCATGCTCTGCATGGAGCCGCTCATCGGCGCGCTGGCCGCCGGCAACTGCTGCGTGCTCAAGCCCTCCGCCTATGCGCCCGCTACGTCCCGGGTCATCGAAGAGATCGTGAGCGCCTGCTTCCCGCCTGAATACGTCGCCGTGATCCATGGCGGCCGCCAGGAAAACCAGGCGCTGCTCAACCAGACGTTTGACTACATCTTCTTTACCGGCGGCGTCACCGTCGGCAAGGAAGTCATGCGCCACGCCGCTGAGCACCTGACGCCTGTCACCCTGGAGCTGGGCGGCAAGAGCCCCTGCATCGTCGATGCCACGGCCAAGCTGGATGTGGCCGCAAGACGGCTGGCCTTTGGCAAGCTGCTCAACTGCGGGCAAACCTGCGTGGCGCCGGACTACCTGCTCATCGACCGGCGCATCAAGGATGCGTTCCTGGATCGCCTGCGCCATCACATGGAGCACATGTACGGCAGTGACGCGCTCCAAAACGACGGCTATGTGCACATGATCAACCGCAAGCACTTCGAGCGCGTGTGCGGCCTGATCGACCCGGCCAAGGTCGTTTACGGCGGCCGCTCCGATCCCGAAACGCTGCGCATCCAGCCCACCATCATGGACAACGTCACCGGCGAAGACGCGGTCATGCAGGAGGAGATCTTCGGCCCGGTGTTGCCGGTCATCCCCTACGACCGCATCGAGGATGCGCTGGCCTTCGTCCGTGACCGGCCGCATCCGCTGGCGCTCTACCTCTTCAGTGAGGATCGCGCGCTGCAAAACCGCGTGCTCAAGACCCTCGCCTTTGGCGGCGGCTGCATCAACGATACGATCATCCACCTGGCCACCAGCCGCATGGGCTTTGGCGGCGTGGGCAACAGCGGCATGGGCAGCTACCACGGCAAGAAGAGTTTTGACACGTTCAGCCACGAGAAGAGCATCGTCAGCAAGTCGACGCGCATCGACATTCCCACGCGCTATGCGCCATACTCCCGGCTCCAGGAAAAGATGCTCCGCCTCTTCCTGCGCTGATTGTGCCTTATTTTCGCGGCCGGCGGGCATCTTCCGCGGCTGCGTCAAGTCCGCCTTTTCCCGACGGGAAAAGGCGGATTTTTGCGCTTTACCCACGCATGGCCGCGTCCGCCGCTCCCTTCCTTTTCCCTTGACACCCGTTTGCCATTGCCCTATACTACTGGCTACATATGGACAAAGAGGTGGTATTCATGCCGTTTGAAACGCTTCATCGCGCCGTGCACAGCAGCGTCAGCGCTCATGCCAGCGCCTACACCGCTGCCAGTGACGCCATCTGGGATCACCCGGAGATCAACTTCCACGAGGATTTTGCCGCAGGCACGCTTCGCTCGCTGCTTGAAGAGAATGGGTTTTCCATCACCGAACCCCTGGGTGATCTGCCCAACGCTTTCCGCGCGGAATATGGCAGCGGCCGGCCGGTGATTGCATTCCTGGGCGAATTTGACGCCCTTTCAGCCATGAGCCAGCGCGCAGGCTGCGCGGTCAAGAGCCCCGAAAAGGCGGGGGCTCCCGGCCACGGATGCGGGCACAACCTGCTGGGCGTGGGCGCGCTGGGCGCCGCCATCGCCCTGCGGGATCTCATTGCCGCGGGCGAAGTCTCCGGCACCGTGGTTTACATGGGCTGCCCGGCGGAAGAGACGGGCAGCGCGAAGGCATTTCTCGCGCGGGATGGCTATTTCAACGGCCTGGATGCCATTCTGACCTGGCACCCGTGGGATTACACGGGCATCTGGCCGGGCGGATCGCTGGCCAATGTCAAGATGATCTTCCGCTTTAGCGGGCAGGCGGCGCACGCGGCGGGCAGCCCGCACCTGGGGCGCAGCGCGCTGGATGCGCTGGAGCTGATGAACGTGGGCGTGCAGTTCCTGCGCGAACACGTGCCGGAGGACACGCGCATCCACTATGCCATCACCGATGCGGGCGGGCTGGCGCCCAATGTGGTGCAGGCCCATGCGGAGGCCGTTTACCTGGTGCGCTCCCCCCGGCTCGAAGATCTGGCGGACATCAAACAGCGGGTCATTGACTGTGCGCGCGGTGCGGCCATCATGACCGGCACAAAGATGGAGATGGAGTTTGTCAAAGGCTGCTCCAACGTGCTGCCCAACACGGCGCTGGAAGAGATGCTCATCGACTGTGCCAAGGCGGTAGGCGTTCCGCAGTACAGCCCGGAAGAGCTGGCTCTGGCCCAGTCGCTGCACGATTCGCTCGAGTCGCCCGAGACGACACTCGAGCGCATTTCCCGCTTCTGTGACAGCCACACGCGCGCCGAAGTGCTCGCCCACCAGGGAGAGGCCATGTACGCCTTCGTAGCCCCGCACTGTCCGACGGATACGCCCCTCTTCTCCGTTTCCACCGACGTGGGCGATGCCAGCTGGTGTGCCCCCACCAGCCAGATCTCCGCAGCCGCCTGGGCAGCCGATACCCCGGCGCACAGCTGGCAGGCGGTGGCCATCGGCAAAAGCTCCATCGCACACAAGGCGATGACGTTTGCCGCCGAGGTGCTCGGCCTGTGCGGCGCCCGGCTCATGGCCGATGCTCCCGCGCTCGCACGCGCGGGCGATGAGTTTGCACAGCGCACGCAAAACCGCCCCTACCTGTGCCCTATCGGCCCGGATGTGCGCCCCAAGTTGTAAAGGTGTATTCACTTCCTTTGCGCGATTTATGCACAATCCCTCAATTTTCTGAAATTTTCGCGCATACTATTGAATA
>DVJV01000064.1 GCA_018716525.1 Candidatus Ventricola gallistercoris | reverse complement strand
GCGCCCACGTGATCACATACCCGCCGCCCGTCAGGCAGTTTTCTCCCCTGTCCCGGGCGCCCAGCACCCGCGCGATATCCCGCGCGACGGAGGGCTTTTCAGCGACGACTAGCGTGTGCATGGATTTACTTTGCTCCTTGCTGCAGGCTGGCAAACCGCGTGTACTGGCCCAGCCAGGCCAGTTTGATGGTGCCCAGCGGGCCGTTTCTCTGCTTGGCGACGATGACCTCGGCGATGTTCTTATCCTCGGTGTTGGGGTCGTAATACTCCTCGCGGTGCAGGAACATGATGACGTCTGCATCCTGTTCGATAGCGCCCGAATCGCGCAGGTCCGACAGGATGGGGCGCTTGTCGCTGCGCTGCGCGCCGGCACGCGAGAGCTGGGCCAGGGCGATCAGCGGCACATTGAGCTCCTTGGCGATGCTCTTGAGGTTGCGCGAGATCTCGCTGACCTCGTTTTGCCGGTTTTCCACGCGGCCATCCGCACTCATGAGCTGCAGGTAGTCCACCATGATCAGGTCGAGCCCGCGCTCCATTTTGAGCCTGCGGCAGCGCGAGCGCAGCTGCGAAGGCGTGATGCCGGACGTATCGTCGATGTAGATATTGGACGCGGCCAGCGGCCCGAGCGTCGAGGAGAGCTTGATCCAGTCCTCATCGCGCAGGGAGCCATGGCGCACCGCCTGCATATCCACCCGGGCATCGGCGCACAGCAGACGCATGGCCAGCTGGTCCTTCGGCATTTCCAGGGAAAAGACCGCCGTCGTGCGGCCGGCCATCGTCGCGGCATGGCCGATGAGGTTCATGCCAAAGCTCGTCTTGCCCATCGACGGACGCGCGCCCACGATGATCAGCTCGCCCCCATGCAGGCCGGTGAGCAGGTTATCCAGGTCCACAAAGCCCGTGGGCACGCCGTCGATGGCGCCCTTGAGCTGGGTGAGCTGCTCAATGCGCAGGTACGTATCCGGCAGCACGTCCGCGATGTGCGTGAGCGTGGCGCCCTCGTGCCGGCGCATGATGATGTCAAACACCGACTTTTCCGCCATGCCCAGAATGTCGCTGACCTGCTCGGTCTGCGCATAGCACGCGGTGGAAATTTCCCCGGTGGCCTTGATCATGCGCCGCAGCGTCGCCTTCTCATCGACGATCTGCACGTACGCGCGCGCATTGGCTGCCGAGGGCATGCTCTGCGTGAGCTCCACCAGATAGCCCGATCCGCCGGCGCCCTCCAGCGTGCCCCGGCGGCTGAGCTCCTCATCCACCGTGACCAGGTCCACGGGCATTCCCTGCGTGTTGAGCGCGTGCATGGCGTCGAAGATCTCCCGGTTGGCAGGCTGATAAAAATCATCCGCCGTGAGCAGCTCGAGCGCAAGGCTCAGCGCCTCTCGGTCCTGCATCATGCAGCCGAGCACGCTCTTTTCCGCCTCCGCATTGTTGGGCGGCACGCGCATGACCGGTTCGTCCACAGTGTTCGCTCCTCCCGGGATCATCCCCATGGAAAATAGGCCGCCCTCTGTGGCGGCTTCAGCGTGCCGGAAAAGTCCGCCTGTGGCGTCCTTTTCCGAAATTGTCGGCGTTTTCCTCTCGCTTCTTCGGCACTTTCCGGGCGGGAAACGCCGCTTGGACAGTCTGAGGCCGCCCTTGCGGGCGGCTCAGCTCTTTTGTTACGCCTTGGCGACTTCCACCCGCGCAGTCATCTGCGCGGTGATGCCCGCATGGAGCCACACGCTCACGGCAAAATCGCCCGCATTGCGGATGTTCGCAGTCTCCACCCGGCGCTTTTCCACCTTGACGCCGTACTGCTTTTCCAGCGCGTCCGCGATCTCCTGCGCGGTCACCGAGCCGTAGAGCCTGCCGCCCTCTGCACCCCGCGCCTGAATGTTGATCACCTTGCCCGTGAGCTTGGCGCACGTCTCCTGCGCCTTGGCGCGCTCCACATCCTCGCGGTGCTTCTGCGCGGCCTTTGCCGTCTCCACCGCGTTCAGGTTCGCCGCATTGGCCTCACGCGCCAGCCCCTTGGGAAACAGGAAGTTGCGCGCGTATCCGTCCGACGCCTCGATGATCTGGTCCTTCTTGCCGGTGCCCTTGATGTCCTTGAGCAAAATCACTTTCATGGTTTTTTCCTCCCTGTCACAAATCCTCGTTATACGCCTTACCGGCGTCCGCGCGGATCAAACGGATTGTTCTGCTTTTTTTCCGCCTCGATCTTCTCGCGCCGGTGTGAAAAGTCAAACGTCTGGTCGGCAATGCCAAACAGGATGGCGGGCGGCCTGAGCACGAAATACCCCAGCACAAACACCACCGCCTGCAGCCCCCGGCCTTTGCCGCGCTCGTGCAGGAAATAGCACAGCGCCGCAATGCCCTGAAGGGCAAACACCTGCTCGAACACGCCGCTGAACACGTAATACATGCTGCTGGAGAACTGCGGCACAGTCATCGCCAGCAGGTACATGGCCACCAGCGTCACGCCCAGAATGCGGCCCCAGCCGCTGGGCACCATCCATGTGCGAAGCGGCGGATATTCGATCTTCTCCCCGCGGGAGCGGATGCCCCGGCGAAGCACCGCCTGGCCCAGCAGCCCCACGCCCACCGCACCGGTGGTCATCTGCATGGGGATTTCCAGGCGCAGCACGGTATCCATCATCATCACCAGCGAGGAGATGAGCTGCTCACGCGTGGCGGCGTCAAGCACCTCCACGCTGATGGAAGATCCATCCTGCGCGGTGATCAGCCCGAGCTGCATCATCGCCGAAAGCACCGTATCGCCCAGCGCGCCCGAGGCTTCCAGCATCTGCTCGATCATGCCGGAAATGGCCGACACCACGTCGCTGCCCGCCAGCAGGCTCAAAAGCCCCATCACCGCGCCCATGGACACAAACACGGTCGTGCCCGTCAGCGCCACAGACTGCCAGAACGGGTGCTCCCGCTCCACCAGCGCCGCCGCGACCACGCACACCGGCACCAGGAAAAGCGCCGCCATGACCGCGCCCCACAGGCCAAAGAGCACCAGGCACAGCACCACCAGCATCGCGCAGCACACGGCCGCGCTCACCGGCCCCACAAAGCCCAGCAGCGCCAGAAGCGCGATGGGCAGAACCGTTATCACCTGCGGGACAAACAGGGAAATCCCCACGACCGGCATGAGCAGCAGGCACAGCCCGATGCTAAAGGCCGTCATTCCCCACCGGTTCTTCTGTTTTAAGAGCGATATCCTGCGATTTTCCACATGAACTCCTTCTTTATCCACGCCGTCTTTTCTACCGGCCTCTCAATGCGCCGCCGCCTTTTCCCGGCGCGGCACAACAGATGTCCATTACACATTATAACGCATCTGCGGCCATTTGTATAGTTTGAAAAAAACTGACCGGGTCTAAATGCCCGTCCTTTCCCGCCAAAAAATGCATTTACCCCGTTTTGCTGCGCAGGCTTCTATGGTATACTGTACGAAAAAGGAGGTGTTCCATTGAATCACAATCCCATTCGCTTCAATCTCGAGCGCAGGCTGCGCCGCTACTCCATCAGCAATCTGATGCAATACATCGTCATCGGCCAGGGCATCGTCTTCGCGCTGCTGTGGATCTGGCCCAGCCTCGGCTACCGCCTGTATTCGCTCATCACCCTCACGCGCACCGGCCTGATGCACGGGCAGATCTGGCGGCTTGTCACCTTCGTCTTTGTGCCGCCCAGCAGCTCGCCCATCTTCATCCTCTTTGCGCTGTACTTCTATTACCTGATCGGCATGGGGCTGGAACACCGCTGGGGCAAGGTCAAGTTCAACCTCTACTACCTGGTCGGCATGGTGGCGGCGGTCATCTCCGCGCTGATCACCGGCTATGCAGGCAACTCCTTCCTCAATCTGTCGCTGTTCTTCGCCTATGCGGCGCTCTACCCCGACGAGGAAGTGCTGCTGTTCATGATCCTGCCCATCAAGATGAAGTACCTCGCCGCGCTGGACGCCGCGCTGTATCTCTACCAGTTCATCGTGGGCAGCGCATCCACCCGCGTGACCATCGTGCTGTGCCTGCTCAACGTGTTTCTGTTTCTGGGCGGCGACATCATCAGCACCCTGCGCCGGGAATCCACCTACTGGAAAACCCGCCGCAATTTCAGAAACGCAATGAAAAAGTAATGCCCGGTATCAAAACGCCGGCGCTCCTCTCCCCGCAGGGAAAAGAGCGCCGGTGTTTATTGCTTTTTCGCCATCTCAGCGGTCGATGACCACCATGGTGCCCACCGCATTGTAGCTCTGGCCATTTTGCAGCAGGTATACCGTGTAATTGGCATTGGGCCGCACGTTGATGTACAGCGAGGCCACCGTGCTGGGCAGCGGATTCATGCCGATGAATGCAGAATCCAGCGTCTCAATGTCCGTATATGCCGGGGCGGGAAGCTGGTTTGTCTCCGCAAAGAGGAACTCATACGCCCCCGGCACAATGCGCTTGTAGCTGGTCGTCTCCTTAAATCGCACATCGGCGTAGATCACCCGGCCATCGGCCAGCAGCACGTCGAGCGCGCCGCTGTTGTACGCCAGATTGCTCACGCGGAAATTTGACATATTTCTGGCCGGCGTACAGCAGATATCCGGAATTTTCACCAGATCGAGCCCGCCCGCCCGGTTGACAACCGCGACGGTGGAGGCGCTTCCCGCTTCAAAGGGAAGCGTTTTTTGTATGTAGATGTAGCCGTCCGTGCCGGAAACCGTCACGGTGCGGTAGCCCGGGGTCAGATTGACATAGGAGGACATCGACCCATAGCTCAGGAAGTTGACCGCCCTCCCGCTGCCCACGAAGATGCGGAAAGCCGGGTAGCCATACGCCGCGTGCAAAAAGCGCGTGGACGCATACCGCGATCCGCCGGGCAGGATCTGTATACCGCCGCCGGGATAGACCGTGCCGCCGCTGGGCGGAATGGCCGTACCCTGGTCGGGCGTCGGCAACGGGATCACCGGCACCCCCGCGTCAGGCCCCGGCCAGACCGGGCCCCCCTCACCCGGATTGGGCAGCGGGATCACCGGTACCCCCGCGCCGGGTTCCTCCGGAATGGCCGTACCCTGATCGGGCGTCGGCAACGGAATCACAGGCACCCCTGCTTCCGGTTCCTCCGGAATCGCGGTGCCCTGGTCGGGCGTCGGCAGCGGAGTGACCGGCACGCCCGCGCCGGGTTCCTCTGGAATGGACGCGCCCTGGTCGGGCGTCGGCAATGGGGTGACGGGTTGATTCATCCCCGACGAAGCGGCATCGCTCTGCGCAGAACGGCTCTGATTTTGCTCCATATCACCTGAGGCCGCCTGCGCACACCGGGAATCCCCCGGATCAAAGAAGTACGGACGGCCTCCCCCTCCTTTCATCGAACTACCTTATCGTATTCCGATTTCCGGGAGGGTGTGAAGCGCTCATCCGCCTGCCCCGCCTCAATGAACCAGTACAGATCGTCGTGAAAGAGGTAAATCTGCTGCCCTTCGACCAGGCAGGTGTAGCGCATTCCCTGTCCGCCCGCCTTGAGGGACGGCGCCTCGCGCACATCGGTAATCCGGTCGATCCTGACGACGGGGCCACCCTGTGCGCGGAACATCAGCGGACGGATGCGCCCGTCAAGCAAATGATCCGCGCGCACGCAGACATAGATCTTCTCCTCATTTTCCCGGTGTGCAGACATTTATCCGCCCTCCTTCCCCGTGTAAAACGGCACGGGATGCACGGTGTGATCCCGCACAGGGTTGACCGACGCATACCCCTGGTCAAAAAGCACGATGCCGCGGGTGACAACCTGGTGGCCATACCGGCTACGCAGACCGTCGATGGAGCGCTCCAGCCGTTCCATGCGCAGGCGGCGCATCTCATCGCCGGTAAAATCCAGCTGCACCGGCTCGTCGTCCGCCGAGAGCATCGTGCAGGTCAGCCCCACGCTGCGATAGGGAAATCCGCCGGAAAACCGCTTTGCAAACAGATCTATAGCCGCCCCGGCAATCTCATCGGTGAGGTTGGTCGGCCGGGAAAGCACCGTCTGGCAGGACCGCGTGACCAGCTGTGCCGAGCGCGCGCTGATGCTTACGCACCGCGCGCGAAAGCCTCCCTTGCGAAGCCGCGCGGCGACCGACTCCGCCAGCAGGTAGTACAGACAGCGCGCATCATCCATATTTTCCAGATCGCGCGGCGGGGTGGTGCTGTTGCCCACGGACTTGGCCGCCTCGCGGTAATCCGCAGGCATCACCGGTGAGCGATCCTGCCCACGGGCATACGTTCGGAGCACAAGCCCGTTCTTGCCCAGCAGCCGCCCCAGCACGGCCTCGTCGCACCGGGCCAGATCGCCGATGGTCAGGATGCCCAGTGCCGCCAGGCGCCGCCGCGTGCTCGGCCCCACAAACAGCAGCTCGCCCACGGGCAGCGGATACACCATGCGCTCATAATCCCCCGGTGAAACGACGGTGACGGCATCCGGCTTTTTCATATCGCTGCCCAGTTTGGCGAAGATCTTGTTATCCGCCACACCTACGGAGATGGTGATGCCCAATTCCCCCCGCACGCGGCGGCGGATCTCATCGGCCACGCGCGCGCCCTCCCGCAGGGTGACGCCCGGGCCGCTCAGGTCGATCCACACCTCGTCAAGCCCGAAGGACTCCACGCGCGGGGCGTACTGCTCATAGATGCGGCGCATCTTCCGGCTGAAGCGGACATAGAGCGGGAAATCCGGCGGGACGCACACCAGATGAGGGCACTTCTCCTTCGCCTGCCAGATGGCCTCGCCCGTCTTCACGCCATATGACTTAGCCAGCTGGTTTTTGGTCAGGATGATGCCGTGCCGGGCACTCACATCGCCGCCGACGGCCACGGGCAGATGGCGGATCGACGGGGTATACAGGCACTCGACGGAGGCATAATAGCTGTTGGCATCGCAGTGCAAAATGACTCTTTCCAAACCGACCACCTCACAAACACGAACAAACGTTCCTGTTTTTCATTATACTCCATCGCACGGCGTTGTCAACCGGAAAATGAAGCCAATCCTGATTCCGTCCTTTTAGAGGCAGGTCGGCACAAAGCCAGTCAAAAGGCTATCGCCATCGTGTCGAAAAAGTCCGCCTGCGGCGTCCTTTTCCGAGTTTTTAGCGCTGTTTCCCTCTCGCCCCTGCGGGGCTCCCGGGCGGGAAACAGCGTAAGGAAACCTTGCTGCGCAAGCTTGCGAATCCGCCGCACATGTCGCCGGATTCGCCTTGCATTTGGAGGGCTGCGGCCCTCCAAACCTCCCGGAAAGGTTTTTTGCCAGTCCGAGGTTATCGCTTCGATCCGCTTTTTCCCTCCAATGCCATGTTGATGATCTCGAGCCCCTGCCGCTTAGCATAAGCAACCGTATAAGCGGTGCCTCCCACGTTTTTAGTCAGGTAACACACGCACACACTGCTGCAATTGACCAGGTGACGGTTACGCCTGTACATACACCCCCGTGTATATTCAAAGGATGTATAGACCACCTTGTCTGCCAGTTCTTTGATCTGCTCATAGCATTTTCTTTCCGAGTCCTTCCAGTAGCGCGCCTGTGAATAACAAGGCAATACCAGAATCAGTTTAATAAAGGGATATTGTTTTCTGATCTCCAACACAGCCATCGCCGCCAGGGTATCAAACCCCCATGCGCCGCCTGCTCCGAAAAAGCGATATCCCCTGCTCATCAGGCTGAGGATCGTGCTTTTCAAATGTAAAAACAATCCTTCACGCTGCAAAGCGGGAATTACTCGATGCCCCGTAAAGCACACAGTTTTGTCTCTCACAGTTTCCCTCAACGCCTTTTTTTCTCCATTCTATGTCGTCTTGTTGATAAAAGTCAACAATGCGCCATTAATTTCATCGCTAATTGTGGATATAATTTAACAAGTAAAGCAGAGGTGAGAGAATGACAGACACGGATCTGTGTTTACAGGCAATCGGCCAGCGAATCATGGAACGTCGAAAAAAGCTTGGATTGACGCAAGAAGCCCTTGCCGAAAAGGCGGATGTGACCGCCCAGTTTGTTTCCTATGCGGAAGCAGGAAAGCGGGCGATGCGTCCCGAAAATCTGCTGAAAATGGCCTGTGCGCTCGAAGTGAGCGCCGATTATCTGCTGACTGGCGATATCATAGACAAGGATCTCCTGATTCTTTCAAATAAGTTGCAAAAGCTGACGCCTTCCCAATTGCGCATTGTAGAGAGCATCATCGATGCATGTTGTGCGCTGTATGGCCCCGGCAATCAGCAAACATAAAAAACATCCTGCAGCATAACGCTACAGGATCAGCGTATCGGAAAAGTCTGCCTATGGCATCCTTTTCCGAAGTTTGCGCTGTTTCCCTCTCGCCCCTGTGGGGCTCCCGGGCGGGAAACAGCGTAAGGAAGCCTTGCACAGCAAGGCCCGAATCCGCCGCACATGTCGCCGGATTTGGATTTCATTTGGAGGGCTGCGGCCCTCCAAACCTCCCGGAAAGGTTTTTGACAGTCAAAAACATCCTGCAGCATGACGCTACAGGATGTTTTTTTCAGCACTCAAAGAGGACCCGTTTTACGCTCAATTTCATTTGCGCGCTTAAGCCCGGTGTAAGACAATCGAAAGGGACGCCTTGCTTTTCAGCGCACGTGCGCCTGCTGATACTGCTCCAGCGCCCTGGCCAGCTGATCCGGGCAGGATGTGCCGTTGCGGCACTGAATGCCCTTCAGGTGCCTTATGACATCCTCCACCTTCATGCCCACGACCAGCGAACCGATGCCCTGCAGGTTGCCCGTGCACCCTCCGTTAAAGTGGCAGGCGGTGACGACGCCGTCCTGAACATCAAAATCAATGGAGCGGCTGCATGTGCCGCACGTCTTATATGTGTTCATATTCCATGCCTCCAAGTCCTGCGCAAAAACGCGAATTGTTTGTCCTATTCGACAACAACGGCGTTTTTCCTGCTTCGCCGCGTTATTTGAGCTGGGACGCATCCGCGCCGCCCCTCATACGATGGGCAGAGAAAGGGTGTGTGCGGCGATGGAAAGGCGAATCATCGTCTCAGGCGGAGATGAACTGAGGGAATATCTCCCGCCAGACCTGGCGCCCGGGCGGCGCATCCGGCTGGAAGGAGCCGGTGCGCTGTGCACATCGGGCGGGCAGATCTTCTGCGCCTGCGACTGGGGCGACGTGATCTGGCGTCTGGATGGCCGCCTGCTCGTCCCCACCGCGCTGTTTGCAGGCGGGCCGGGCATTTGCCAGCTGTGCGTTTCCGCCGGAGGCGGGCGGCTCTACGCGCTGTGCGCAGACGCTGACAGCCTGCTGATGCTTGACGCCGCTTCCGGCGCACCGATGATGGTCAACCGCGTGGGCGTCAACCCCAGTGCCATGGCGCTGGATGAGACGGGCACCCTGCTGGCCGTCGCCGGCGGAGAATGCGGGGAAGCCGTGCTGCTGTGCGCCAGCACGCTGAGCGTCGTCAAGCGCCTGCCCATGCCGGGCATGGTGTATGCCGTGGCCCTGCGTGGCGGCATGGTCTATGCGCTGAGCCTGAACGAATCGCTCAATTCCACGCTGACCACGGTTTCCCCCGGCGGCATCCGCCAAACGCTCTCGCTCGACGGCATGCCGGGCCTGCTCATGCACCATGGCCCGTCTCTATTGTGCGCCACCCACGAGCATCTGTATGAAATTGCCCCGGACGGCGGGCGCATCCTCCATGCGCAGGAAGCTGCCGGGCGCGCCGGACGTCTCCTGTTTGGCCCCCGCATCATGCTGCTTTGCGACAAGCTGGGGGAATCGGTCCTCTCGATGAACCGGCTCACCGGAAGCTGGCGCCTGCTGTGCGAAAACGCGCGGGATATGGCGACGGTATGACCGCCGCCCCAGACTGTCAAAAAACCCTTCCGGGAGGTTTGGAGGGCTAAAGCCCTCCAAATGCAATCCGAATCCGGCGACATGTGCGGCGGATTCGCAAGCTTGCGCAGCAAGGTTTCCTTGCGCTGTTTCCCGCCCGGGAGCCCCATGGGGGCGAGAGGGAAACGGCGTAAATCTCGGAAAAGGACGCCGCAGGCGGACTTTTTCGACATGCTGTGGCGACGGTATAACCGCCGCCCATTTTCGCCACACTGGGGATACGGTACATATTCTCCCCCGTCCCCTCAAGGAGGCCTGACCCGATTGCAAACCATCCGCCGGATTCTGGGCGGCATCCTGCTGGTCTCGCTGTGCACCACGCTGGGGCTGCTCATCGGCGAAGGCCGCTGGCGCGAGGCCATTCCGCTGCACTTGTGCAGCCTTTCCGCGCTGGCCGCGCTGATCCTCTCTGTGGGCCCGCGCGCGCCGCTGCTTGATTTCCTGTGGTATCTGGGGATGCCGGGCGCGCTGCTGGCGCTGCTTTTCCCCGCGCCTGCCGTCAGCCGCTGGCAGACCCTGCTCAACCTCTCCTACTTTTCCACCCATGCGCTCATCCTGCTTCTGCCCGCATGGGCCATTTGCATGGGCGAGCGCCCGCGCGCCGGACGTACGCTTCCCATGATGGCTGCCTTGCAAATCATCGCGCTGGCGGCCGGGACCGCCAATCATCTGCTGGGCACGGACTTCCTGTTTTTGGCCGCTCCTCCGGCAGGCACGCCGCTGGAGGCCGTGTTCGCCCGAGGGTATGGCATCTACCTGCTGTTTCTGGAGGCGATGATGCTCGCGCTTTGCTGCCTGATGGATGCGCTCTGTGCGCGCCTCTTCCCCACCCCGGCTTGCAGGCAGGCGCGCGGCGCTTCCGGCGCACAGGCCTGAGAGTCGGATTTGTCCTTCGCATTGTTCCGCGTTCAGCATTTCCCTCGCGCTGTCAGGAAAACGGGCGCAAATGCCTGCTGCATTCGCTTTATTCTTTGCGCGCCGTGCGCTATACTGTCTGTAAGCGCACCGGCCGGAAAGGCCAGCGGCTTCACGCTGCCCGGCCACGCGCGCCACTTTTCGAGCATCCAACACGGCGCTTTGACGCAAAAGGAGGAATACAGCATGAGTTTGGGCAGCAATCTGTCTCAGGCACGCAAAAAGAGCGGCCTTTCCCAGGAGGAGGTCGCCGAAAAGCTCGGCGTCAGCCGGCAAACCATCTCCAAGTGGGAGCTTGACGAGACGTTGCCGGACATCCGTCAATCCAAAAAGCTCTCGACGCTCTACCACCTCACGCTGGACGAGCTGATCGAAGTCGATTTTGACGTCAAGGAGATCGAGCGCGTCATCGAGCACACGAGCCAGGCCGCCGCCGATAAGGTGGACTGGACCAAGGTGTGGGCCAAGCAGTACCCCGTTCTGGCGTCGTATCCCGCTCAGGTCCGCATCGACGAATATGCTGCACCGCTGCGCGCGCTGCTCAAAAAGCTGCGGACGGACTATGGATACAGCGAACAGGATGCCTGCCTGGTGCTCAAGGACATCCTTTCCAAGGTCTGGAAGAACAACGCCTGATCTGAAATGCGCGCCGCTTCCTGCCCGAATCCGCACAGCCTGTTTGCACATGTTTTTGGGCAAAGCCGGTCATCCCTAAGAGGGGTTTGCCAAAACAGCGTCGAATTGAGCATGTAGAAACAGGGCGCCGGGTTCCCCTGCCGTTAAACGGGCAGCGGAGCTGCAAGGCCTGCCCTGGTTGGCGCGAAAGGAGACTTTGCAGCATGGGCAAGTATCAAGCGGTGATCTTCGATCTGGACGGCGTCATCTGCTTTACGGACAAGTATCATTACCAGGCCTGGAAGGCCGTGGCGGACGAACTCGGCGTCTACTTCGACGAGACCATCAACAACCGGTTGCGCGGCGTATCGCGCATGGACAGCCTGGAGATCATTTTGGAACGCTACGACGGACATCTGACGGATGATCAAAAAATAGCGATTGCCGAAAAGAAGAACGCTCTCTACCGTGAGCTGCTTCAAAACATGTCGCCAGATGATCTTTCCGGCGAGGTGAAGGCGACGCTTGATGCCCTGCGCGCAGGTGGGCTGAAGCTGGCCATCGGCTCCTCGAGTAAAAACACGCGTTTCATCCTTTCCCAACTCGGCCTTTATGGGTTCTTTGACGCCATCTCCGATGGCACCAACATCACCCGTTCCAAGCCGGACCCGCAGGTCTTCACCATGGCCGCCGGGTTTCTGGGGCTCGATCCCGCTGTGTGCCTCGTCGTGGAGGATGCGCAGGCGGGCATTGCAGCCGCGCGCGCAGGCGGGTTTGACAGCGCCGGGCTGGGCGAAGCGGCAGCCTGCGGACAGGCC
>DVJV01000063.1 GCA_018716525.1 Candidatus Ventricola gallistercoris | reverse complement strand
AATCCGCATCCGGCGACATGTGCGGCGGATGTGGAAGCCTTGCCTTGCAAGGTTTCCTTGCGCTGTTTCCCGCCCGGGAGTCCCGCAGGGACGAGAGGGAAACAGCGTTCAACTCTCGGAAAAGGACGCCGTAGGCGGACTTTTTCGACACACTGAAACAGGGGTTGAAAGGCCCCTGTTTTTTGCTTTTTCAGACGTTTTATGTTAAAAATGAACAATAAAAAAGTCTGAAAACCGTGGTTTTCAGACAAATTATGGTGCACCCAACAGGATTCGAACCTGTGGCCTTTTGATTCGTAGTCAAACGCTCTATCCAGCTGAGCTATGGGTGCTCGTTCGCTCGGAACGTAGAGTATTATATCGCAACAGGCGGCGGCTGTCAAGAGGTTTTTTACATTTTTTTCAAGACGTTTGAGAGAACTTTTTCAGGGCGATTGACGTCTATGCGAAAAAATGATAAAATGCCATTGATCTTCATCAGATGCCGTCTGCGTTGGCCGTCAGCCCAGGAAAAAGCTGGCTGCCCGGCTGTGGAAGGCGCATGATGCGGTGAAGCGTGCGTGCCGGGCCCTGACGGACGTGGCGCGAAGAGGCCTTTAATTCGATCCCGTGAGGTCGGCAAGGCAGAAAGCATGTGCATATCGTGCATCGCGGGGAATGCGTTTTCCCGTTGCCCTGTCCCGATCGTCGGGGCAGGGCTTTTGTCATTTTGTGCCGCAACGCGCGGGCGCAATGCCCCGGGGGCGGTGGCGGATCACGGAAAACGCGCAGAAAGGACTGAGATTGTGGCATCGACACTGGAATTCAAAGCGTCCATCATGGATCAAAGTGGCATGGAGCGTGCCCTGCGCCGCATTGCGCACGAGATCATCGAAAACAACCGGGGCGCAGAGGGCGTGACGCTGGTGGGCATCCAGCGCCGGGGCGTGGTGCTGGCCCGGATGCTTCAAACGCTCATTGAGCAGGTGGAGGGCGTGCGCCCGCCGCTGGGGGTGCTGGATATCACGTTTTACCGCGACGACCTGTCCATTTTGCAGGAGCATCCCGTCGTCAATGCGACGGATCTGCCCTTTCAGGTCACGGGCGCCAAGATCGTGATGGTGGACGACGTGCTCTACTCGGGACGCACGGCGCGCGCCGCGATGGATGCCATCTGCGACTTCGGGCGTCCGAGCATGATCCAGCTCGCGGTGATGATTGACCGCGGCCACCGGGAGCTGCCCATCCGTGCGGATTATGTGGGCAAGAACCTGCCCACCAGCAAGAGCGAGCTGGTGGGAGTCAACGTGCCGGAGTTTGACGGAGAGATGAGCGTCGTGCTCTATGAACGCAAGGAACGCTGAGGAAGGCGGAGAGACATATGGGCTTGAAGAGAAAAGATCTGCTGGGCCTTGAGGGCGTGAGCAGGGAGGAGATCACATCTATCCTGGATACGGCGCTGGCGATGCGCCAGGTGGTGCGCTCGTCGAGCAAGAAGACGGCGCACCTGCAGGGCAAGTCGATCGTGACGCTGTTTTACGAAAACTCGACCCGCACGCGCATGTCCTTTGAGCTGGCGAGCAAGTACATGTCGGCGGCGGCGGCAAATATTTCGGCCAGCGCCTCGAGCGTGGCCAAGGGCGAGACGCTCATCGACACCGGCGTGACGCTCGACCAGATGGGCACGGATGTCATCATCATCCGCCACCCGATGTCCGGCGCGCCGACGCTGCTGGCCAAGAATGTGCGCGCGAGCGTCATCAACGCGGGCGACGGCATGAACGAGCACCCGACGCAGGCGCTGCTGGATCTGTTCACCATGCGCGAGCACCTGGGCGATCTTGAGGGCATCAAGGTGGCCATCTGCGGCGACGTCATGCACTCGCGTGTGGCGCGCTCCAACATTTACGGCCTGACGGCGATGGGCGCAAAGGTGGTGCTCTGCGCGCCGCCCACGCTGATTCCGGTGCGCATCGAAGAGCTGGGCTGCACCGTCGCCCCGACGATCGAAGATGCCTGTGAGGGCGCAGACGTCGTGATGGGCCTGCGCATCCAGCGCGAGCGCCAGCAGAAGGGCCTGTTCCCCTCCGTTGCGGAGTACTGCGACAACTGGGAGATCACGCCCGAGCGCGTGGCGCTGGCCAAGAAGCATGCGCTGATCATGCACCCCGGCCCGATGAACCGCGGTGTGGAAATCGCATCGAGCGCGGCGGACAGCGCGCAGTCGGTCATTACCCAGCAGGTGGAAAGCGGCGTGGCCGTTCGCATGGCCCTGCTGTACATGATTACGAGGAGGGAAGGCTGAAATGCAAAACATTCTCATTCGCGGCGGTCGCGTGATTGATCCGGCCAACGGCATCGACGAAGTGGCAGACGTGCGCATCGAAGAGGGCAAGATCGCCGGAATCGGCAAGAATCTTTCCGCCGGCGATGCGAAGGTGATCGACGCGGCGGGCCGCGTGGTGGCGCCGGGCTTCATCGACATGCACTGCCATCTGCGCGATCCGGGCCTGGAATATAAGGAAGACATCGTCTCCGGCACGCGCGCGGCGGCGCACGGCGGCTTCACGGGCGTGTGCTGCATGCCCAACACCAAGCCGGTCAACGACAGCGCGGCCGTGACCCGCTACATCATCGAGAAGGCGCAGACGCAGGGCAGCGGCGTGCACGTTTACCCGGTTGGCGCTATCTCCAAGGGCCTGGAGGGCGTGGAGATGGCCGAAATCGGCCGGATGAAGCAGGCGGGCATCGTCGCCATCTCCGACGACGGAAGGCCTGTGACCAACTCGAACCTCTTTCGCCTGGCCATGCAGTATGCGTCGCACTTCGGCGTGTTCATCATGAGCCACAGCGAGGATAAGGGGCTGGTGGGCGACGGCGTTATGAACGAGGGCTTCGTGTCCACCAAGCTGGGCCTGCCGGGCATCACCCGCGCGGCGGAGGAAGTCATGATCGCCCGCGACATCCTGGTGGCCGAAGCGGAGGGCAAGCGCGTGCACCTGTGCCACGTTTCCACCAAGGGCGGCGTGCAGCTCGTGCGCGAGGCCAAGGCGCGCGGTGTGCGCGTGACGGCGGAAACCACCCCGCACTACATTGCCGCGACGGATGCCTGGGTGGAGGGCTATGACAGCCGCTGCCGCGTCAACCCGCCGCTGCGCGAGGAGGCGGACAGGCTGGCGTGCATCGAAGGCCTTGTCGATGGCACGCTCGACTGCATTGCCACTGACCATGCGCCGCACCACGAGGATGAGAAGCGTTGCGAGTTCCACCTGGCAGCCAGCGGCATCAGCGGGTTTGAGACGGCGTTCTGCGTGAGCAACAGCATGCTGGTCAAATCTGGCCGCATGACGCTGCCGCGCCTCATCGAGCTGATGAGCACGACCCCGGCCAGGCTGCTGGGCGTGCAGGGCGGCACCCTCTGCGTGGGCGCTCCGGCAGACGTGGTCATCCTTGACCCCGACCGCGAGGTCACGGTGGATGCGTCGAAGTTCTTCTCCAAGGGCAAGAATACGCCCTTTGATGGCAAAACCTACTGCGGTGCGGTCTGCGCCACGCTGGCGGATGGCCGTGTGATTTACGAGGAGGCATAATCATGAACATCATGGAACAGCTTGCCGCGCGCATCCGCGCGATGAAGAACCCGACCGTCGCCGGTCTGGACACCCGCATCGAGTATCTGCCCGAGTCGTTTGTCAACGAGATCCTGCCGCAGGGAATCCACACGTTTGAGGATGCTGCTGAGGCTGTCTACCGCTACAACGTGCGGCTGATCGACGCGCTGTGCGACATCGTGCCGTCGGTTAAGGTGCAGGTGGCGTACTATGAGATGTATGGCCCGGCCGGCATGGTTGCATATGACAAGACAATTCGCTATGCCAAGGAAAAGGGCATGATCGTCATGGCCGATGTCAAGCGCAACGACATCGGCGCGACGGCGGCCTGCTATGCCAACGCCTACATCGGCACGACGGATATGCCGGATGGCGCGCAGCGCGCGTTCGCCGCGGATATCGCAACGATTAACCCGTATCTGGGTGTGGATGGCGTCAAGCCCTTTGCTGATGCGTGCCGCGATCATGGCACCGGCATCTTCGTGCTGGTGAAGACGAGCAACCCCTCTTCCGGCCAGCTTCAGGATATGCGCTTTGAGGATGGCCGCACGCTCTATGAGGCCGTGGCCGATCTGGTGGAGCAGTGGGGCGAGGAGACGCGCGGCGAGAGCGGCTATTCCGCCGTGGGTGCCGTCGTGGGCGCGACGTATCCGCAGCAGGGCACCGCGCTGCGCGCGCGGATGCCGCATGCGTTCTTCCTCGTGCCGGGCTATGGCGCACAGGGCGCGACCGGCGCGGATATCGCCGGTTGCTTCGATGCGAATGGAAGCGGCGCGATCGTCAATGCGTCCCGTTCGATTCTCTGTGCGTGGAAGAAGCGCGAGGGCATGACCTTTGACGAAGCCGCCCGCGCGGAAGCCATCCGGATGCGCGAGGATCTGTGCGGCTGCCTGAAGGCGGCGGGCAAGGAGATTCGCTGAGCAGATGCCGGGCCGCGGGGATGTTTCCCGCGGCCCCTATCACAATTCACACAGGAGGAAAAACACATGCAGGATGTGAATGCGCGCGTGCTGGCCTGTGAGCCGCTGGCGGAGGACCTCACACGCCTCATTCTTCATGCGCCGGAGATCGCCGCGCAGGCGAAGCCCGGCCAGTTTGTGCAGATGCTCGTTCCGGACCACGCGCATGTGCTGCGCCGGCCCATCAGCCTGATGGCGTTTGACGCGAAGGCCGGCACGCTGACCCTGGCCATCCAGCCCAAGGGACGGGGCACGCAGATGATCTGCGCGCTCAAGGCGGGCGATACCGTGCAGATCCTCGGCCCGCTGGGCACGGGGTTTGACGCGGGGAATGCGCAGACGGTCTATTTTGTCGGCGGCGGCGTAGGCGTCGCGCCGGTTTGCTGCGCGATGGATGCGTTTGCCACGCCGTCGTCGCACGCGTTCTTTGGCTTCCGCAGTGCGCGTCATGCCTATGGCATGACCCAGGCGCCGTGCGCCGTGTCTGCTGTCAGCGACGATGGCACGCTGGGGGAAAAGGCGCTGGTCACCAAGCCGCTGCTGGAGGACCTTGCGCAAAAGCGCCCTGATCTGATCATGGCCTGCGGCCCCAAGCCGATGCTCGCGGCGGTGCAGGAAATCGCTGCCAAGGAGAATATCCCCTGCCAGCTTTCGCTGGAAGAGCGCATGGGCTGCGGCATTGGCGCATGTCTGGGCTGCAATGTCAAGGTGTTGGAGCCGGAAGGCGCCTGGCACTATGCGCGGGTGTGCAAGGACGGACCCGTGTTCGATGCAAGGGAGGTGGATCTGCATGGCTGATCTTTCGCTCGATCTGTGCGGGGTAAAGCTCAAGAACCCCGTGATTGCGGCCAGCGGCACATTTGGTTTTGGTCGTGAATTCGATGAGCTCTACGACATCGGCCAGCTGGGCGGCATCTCGGTCAAGGGGCTGAGCCTGAAGCCGCGCACCGGCAATCCGCCTTCCCGCATCGCGGAGACGCCCAGCGGCATGCTCAACAGTGTGGGCCTCCAAAATCCGGGCGTGGATAGCTTTGTGGAGAATGATCTGCCGTGGCTGCTGACGAAGAACGTGGCGGTTATCGCCAACATCACCGGCACGTGCGTGGAGGAATACTGCGGCATGGCCGAGCGCCTGGCGCCCACGGGCGTGCACCTGCTGGAGATGAACATCTCCTGCCCGAATGTGCACGAGGGCGGCGTCGCATTTGGCGTCAAGCCGGAGAGCGTGTATGCCATCACCAAGGCGGTCAAGGCGGTCTCGCGCCAGCCGCTGATCGTCAAGCTCACGCCGAACGTGGCGGATATCACCGAGAATGCGCTGGCAGCCCAGGAAGCCGGGGCGGACGCCATCTCCATGATTAACACGCTCACGGGCATTGCCGTGGACGTGCACCGTCGCTGCATGATCCTCAAAAACAACACCGGCGGTCTGTCTGGCCCGGCGGTGCGCCCGGTGGCGCTGCGCATGGTGTGGCAGAGCGCCCAGAAGGTGAAGATTCCGATCATCGGCATGGGTGGAATCGAGACGGGCGAGGATGCCGCGGCATTCATGCTCTGCGGCGCCAAGGCTGTCATGGTGGGCACGGCCAATTTCACCGATCCGTTTGCCTGCCCGAAGATCATCAAGGAATTGGATGCGTATTGCGAGGCACAGGGTGTTGCGCGTGCGCAGGAACTGGTGGGCACGCTGCGCGCCTATTGATGCATCATTAGAGAAGAAGGCCCTCCCGCCGCTTGCGACGGGAGGGTTAACGTGTCGTAAAAGTCCGCCTGCGGCGTTCTTTTACGAGTTCTAGCGCCGTTTTCCTCTCGGCCCTTCGGGCCTCCCGGGCGGAAAACGCCGTAAGGAAACCTTGCACAGCAAGGTTTCCGAATCCGCCGCACATGTCGCCGGATTCGGATTGCATTTGGAGGGCTGCGGCCCTTAAAACCACCCAAAGAGGCTTTTTGACAGCCTGAGCCCGTAAGGGCATACAGAAAAGACAAAGGAGCGTGAAATATGGAGGGGATCAACGCATTCAAGGCGATGCTCAGCGCGGCGGTGGCGGCGCTGACGGCGCTGTGGGGCTGGTTTGGCTGGCTGGTGGTCGGGTGGGTCGCCTGCATGGCCACCGATTATGTCACGGGGTCGGCGGCTGCGCTGCGCACGGGCACGTGGAGCAGCCAGATCGCCAGGGACGGCATCTGGCACAAGGTCGGGTGCTCCGTGGCCGTTTTGGCGTCCGGCATGATGGATCTGGTCATCGGCCTGCTCATCGGCCACATGCCCGGCATCGTCCTGCCGTTTGAGTACCGCGTTTTTTTCTGCGCGCTGGTGGTCGTGTGGTACATTCTCACGGAAATCGGCAGCATCATTGAAAACGCGGGCCTGCTTGGCGCGCCGGTGCCCCGGTGGCTGAAAAACGCCATCGAGAAGCTGCAAGACCAGGTCGATGAATCCGCGGGCGTAAGCGGCCCGGACCCGGGCGGGGACGACGCGAGCGCGCAGTGAGACGAAGAAAGCCATCGCAAGCATTGCATCTTGCGATGGCTTTTTTGTGGTGCTGAAGACGGGACTCGAACCCGTACGCCTTGCGGCAGGGGATTTTAAGTCCCCGGTGTCTGCCATTCCACCACTTCAGCATGAGAGTCATTATAGGCGCCGCGGGGAAGAATGTCAAGCGGGCGCGCCGCCGCGTGCGGCGGGCCTGTGTCAGGCTTCCTCCTGAACGTGCATCATCGCCAGGTGAATGATCTCGCGCGGGTGGCAGTCGGCCAGGCGGTAGTAGAGCATCTTGCCCTCGCGGCGCGCGGTGATCAGCCGGGCCTGCTTGAGCGCCTTGAGCTGGTTGGAAACGGCGCTGGGGGCCATGCCCAGCGATTCGGCGAGTTCACCGGCGCACAGCTCGCGGGAATCGAGCGCAAACAGGATTTTGAGCCTTGTGTCCGCGCCCATCAGGCGGAAAAACTCGGCAAGGGAGGCAAGGTCCTGTTCGCGGGGCATGGCATCCTGCGGGGCGGGCGGGGTGGCCGTGTGGTTTTCCTGCATGTGAGCCCCTCCTTTGAAGCCGGCAAAAGGCGGGAAAGGGAGAAGCGGCGCAAAGCCGCAAATGCCTGTCAAAAGCCGGGTGATATTGGGATCAGATCCATGCTATCGCATCGGATGCCATTTGTCAAGCGTTCAAATGCGCTGGAAATGCGGTATAACGGCCGGAAATTCGGGCCAAAGTAAGGCACACAAGGAGGTTGATCCCAGTGAGAAAAATGAGCATGATTGTCCTGGCCGCGCTCTGCCTGTTATGGCCGATGACGGGCGCGGCACAGGGGCTGCCGGCCTTTTTGGATGCCGTGGAGGAGGGCCTTGCAACCGGCCTGAGCACCGGCGCGGCGCAGGCGGCAGAGGCGATGGATCAGGAGCTGACGCTCGCCCTCACGGCGCAGGCGGGCAGGCTGGAGGAAGGCAGGGCGCTGACGCTCACGCTGACGGCGGGGAACCCGCGCCCGGTGGATACGCCGGTGACGCTCACCCTCAAGCTGCCCGGCCGGCTTGCGACGGCGGGGGAGACGACGTGGGAAGCGGTGCTGCCCGCCGCGAAGGTGGATGAGCAGACGGGAAAGCTCACGCCTTCTGTGAGCACGTTTACGCGCGATGTGACGCTCACGCCGGGCGGCACGAGCGAGACGGTCACCCTGGAGAGCGAAATGAGCATGGGCACGCGCTTTTACCGCGCGGGCATGCCGCTTGAGCTGTGCGTGGCGGATGTGCGCGCCGAGGCGGCGCTGCAGGGCGCAAAGGATGGAAAGCTGAGCCCGGGCGACGCGCTGGCCTACACCATCCGGGTGCGCAACGAGGGCATGGCCGCCAAGGATGTGGCCGTGGAGCTGACGCTGCCCGAGGGCGTGGCGCTCACGGGCGGCGCGCAGGGGTTTGAGCAGAAGAACGGCCGCCTGAGCGGCCAGGTCCGCGCGGAAGCGGCCGTGCAGGAGGAGACGGGGGTTCAGGCCAGCCTCACGGAGATTCACCTGCCCGTGCAGATTGAGGAAGACGTGCTCGAGGGCGATGAGGACGGCATGCGGCTGCTTGCCGGCGAGCTGCTGGTGGATGGCGAGCGGGTGCCGCTGCCGCGCATGCAGGTGTGCGGCCCGGTGATCACGGCGCGCCTGCTGCCCGAGGCGGATGAGCTACGTCAGGGCGAGGAGATGGCGCTGCGGGTCGTGGTGGTCAATTCCGGCCTGGCCGGGGCGGATGTGCGCCTCTCGTGCGTGCTGCCGGAGGGACTCTCCCTGGTGACGGAGGATGCCCAGCAGCAAGAGCGGGAGGCGACGCCCGCGCAGGCCGCGCCCGCTGCCGGCGATGATCCGCGCGTGCCGGACGCCGAAGCCGTGCCGGACGCCGAAGCCGTGCTCGATGCCGCGGCTTTGGTGAATGCGCAGGGCGAAGAGGCGCAGGTGAGCGTCCTTGAGGATGGCACGCTCGCTTTCAGCCTGCACATGGACCCGGCCGATGAGCAGGACGGCGCCGTGACGGTGAACACGCGCGTGGTCACCCTGCGCGTGCGCGCGGACGTGCCGCAGGAGAACATCCGCGAGCAGATGCTGGGCGCGACGCTGGCCTGGAGCACGGATGGCGGGGAAACCCGTCTGGGCGAGGCCGTGGCCCTGCGCGTGTACAGCCCCATGTTCCTGGGCCTGTCGGGCGAGGAGTGGGGCGGCATCTTCTGGGCCGGGCTGCTGCTGGTGATCACGGTCTCCTGCCTGTACGCGGCGGTCTGCGTGGACAAGCAGAAGGATGACTTCGTCTGCGACTGACGGTTGCGGGCATTGCGGGAAACCCGCTCAGCGTGTCGGAAAAGTCCGCCTACGGCGTCCTTTTCCGAG
>DVJV01000062.1 GCA_018716525.1 Candidatus Ventricola gallistercoris | reverse complement strand
CTCCCGGGCGGGAAACAGCGCAAGGAAACCTTGCAAGGCAAGGCTTCCACATCCGCCGCACATGTCGCCGGATGCGGATTACATTTGGAGGGCTTCGGCCCTCCAAACCTCCCGGAAGGGTTTTTTGACAGCCTGAAAGGGCGCCCCAGGCGCCCTTTTTAGACACGCTAAGCATCCCGCCCCCGGCTTTTATCCGAGGGCGGGATGTTCTTCAAAATCAACGGAAAGCCGGTTGCCGCATCAGCCCAGATAGGCTTTGCGCACCGCGTCATCGTTCATCAGCGCCTGGGCGCTGCCTTCCTTGACGATCTTGCCCGTCTCCAGCACGTAAGCGCGCGTGGCGATGGAAAGCGCCATCTGCGCGTTCTGCTCCACCAGCAATATGGTGGTGCCTGCGCGGTTGAGCTCGCAGATGATGTCAAAAATCTGCTCCACCAGCAGCGGCGCCAGGCCCATGGACGGCTCATCGAGCATGAGCAGGCGCGGCTTGCTCATCAGCGCGCGGCCCATGGCAAGCATCTGCTGCTCACCGCCGGAGAGGGTGCCGGCAATCTGCTTGTGGCGCTCTTTCAGGCGCGGGAAGCGGGTAAACACGTCATCCAGCGAGTCGGCGATCTCGGAGGCCGGGCGGGAGAAGCCGCCCATTTCCAGGTTTTCGCGCACGCTCATCTGCTGAAACACGCGCCGCCCCTCCGGGCATAGCGCCATGCCCAGGGAAACGATCTTGTTGGCGGGCATTCCCGTAATGCGCTTGTCTTCAAAGGTGACGTTGCCGCTGCGCGGGCGCAGCAGGCCGGCCACCGTGTTGAGGGTGGTGGACTTTCCGGCGCCGTTTGCGCCGATCAGCGTGACGATCTCGCGCTCGTTGACCTCAAAGGAGACGCCCTTGATGGCATGGATGCTGCCGTAGTAGACGTGCAGATCCTCAATCTTCAACATGCTCACGGGTCAGCCCTCCTTCCGCTTGCCCAGATAGGCCTCGATGACGACAGGGTTTTGCTGGATCTCGGCAGCGGTTCCCTTGGCGATGACCTTGCCGTAGTTGAGCACGCAAATGCCCTCGCAGATGCCCATGACCAGGTTCATGTCGTGCTCGATGAGCAGGATGGCAATGCCGAACTGATCGCGGATCTTGATGATGTTCTCCATCAATTCCTCGGTCTCGTGGGGGTTCATGCCGGCGGCGGGCTCATCCAGCAGCAGCAGCGAGGGGTGCGTCGCCAGCGCGCGCACGATCTCCAGCCTGCGCTGCGCGCCATAAGGCAGCGACCCCGCCTGGTGGCTGGCCAGATCCTGCATGTCAAACAGGCTGAGCAGCTCCATGGCGCGCTCGTGCTGGCGCTTTTCGCCCTGCCAGTATCCGGGCAGACGGAAGATGCCGGAGAACATGCCATAGCGGATCTGGTTGTGCAGCCCGATGCGCACGTTATCCTCCACGGACATGTTGCCAAACAGACGGATATTCTGGAATGTGCGCGCGATGCCCAGCCGGTTGGCCTGCACGGTGTTCATGCCGGCCGTGTCGTGTCCGTTGAGCAGAATGGTGCCCATCGTCGGCTGGTAAACCTTGGTCAGCAGGTTAAAGACGGTGGTCTTGCCCGCGCCGTTGGGGCCGATCAGACCGGCGATCTCGGTCTTGCCGATGATGAGGTTAAAATCCTCGACGGCGTGCAGGCCGCCGAACTCAATGCCCAGGTGGCGCGCTTCCAGCACGGGCGAGACATTCAGATCGCGCTCGGGAATGATGCCGTGGCTGGGCGCCGGAACCATTTTGGTGGGTGTCTTTCTCTGCGTCATGCCCTGTCAGCCTCCTTTTCGGCATCGCTGTGGCGCCTGTGCGGAATCAGACGCGCCACGGCCGCCTTGAACGTGGGGTTATTGGTGGCCAGCATGACGAGGATCAGCACGATGGCGTAGATCAGCATCCGGTACTCGCCAAAGTCGCGCAGCACTTCCGGCAGAACGGTCAGCAGCGCGGCGGCGATGATCGAGCCGCGGATGTTGCCGATGCCGCCCAGCACCACGAAGACCAGGATGAGGATCGACGTATCAAACTTGAACTTGGCCGCCTGCACCGTGGAGTAATTGAGGCCGTAGAGCGCACCGGCCATGCCCGCGAGCACGGCGGAGGTGACAAAGGCCATCATGCGGTACTTGGTGACGTTGATGCCCACAGACTCCGCGGCGATGCGGTTGTCGCGAATGGCCATGATCGCGCGGCCGGAGCGGCTGCCAATCAGGTTGAGCACGACAAACAGCGTAAAGAGCACGAGCAGGAAGCCGGCCTCAAAGAAAGCGAGCTTTTCCACGCCGGTGGCGCCCATCGGGCCATTGATGAGCATCTTGCCGGGCAGCACGGAATTGAGGAAGCCGAAGTGAACCGCCACACCGTCAAGGGAGACGTAGACGCAGTTGAGCAGATTGCGGATGATCTCGCCGAAGGCCAGCGTGACGATGGCCAGGTAATCGCCCCGCAGCCGCAGCACGGGAATGCCGATGATGACGCCCGCGATGCCCGCAACGATGCCGCCGGTGGCAAGCGCCGCCAGCAGGCGGGGAATCTCCAGGTTGACCGTGGGGAACGCGGCGGCGATCCACTGGCTGGCCAGGATGCCGGAGAATGCGCCCACGCTCATGAAACCGGCATGGCCGAGGCTCAGCTCGCCGGAGATGCCGACGGTCAGGTTAAGCGAAACAGCCATCACGATGTAAACACAGATGGGCACGAGCTGGCCCTTGAGGGAGCGGCTCATCTTGAAGCCGTCGATCGCGCCGGACAGGGCGATCTGGCACAGGATGAACGCGACGATGACCATGCCGTATGTGATCAGGTTGCCGGCGAAGGATCTTTGATTTTTCTTCATACGCTTCACCTCACACCTTTTCATGGACCTTTTTGCCGAGCAGGCCGGTGGGCTTGACCAGCAGCACGATGATCAGCACGGCAAACACGAGCGCATCGCCCAGCTCGGTAGAGACGTAGGCCTTGCCGAGAATCTCGATGACGCCCAGCAAAATGCCGCCGACCAGCGCGCCGGGAATGGAACCGATGCCGCCAAACACCGCCGCCGTGAACGCCTTGATGCCGGGCATGGCGCCTGTGGTGGGCATGAGCACGGGATAGGAGGAGCACAGCAGCACGCCTGCGATGGCCGCAAGGCCGGAACCGATGGCAAACGTCATGGAGATGGTGGCGTTGACATTGATGCCCATCAGCTCAGCCGCGCCCTTGTCCTCGGAGACGGCGCGCATGGCCTTGCCCATTTTGGTCTTTCCGGTGAAGAGCGTCAGGCCAACCATGATGACGATGTTGGCCAAAACGGTGACCAGCGTCTCGCCGGTGACGCGCAGCTGGCCATCAAACAGCGACAGCGTGCCGATGTTGACCACGCTGGCAAAGCTCTTGGGGTTGGCGCCCCAGATGATCAGGGCGACATTCTGCAGCAGATAGCTCATGCCAATGGCGGTGATGAGCACCGCCAGCGACGAAGCCTGGCGCAGCGGCTTGTAAGCAAGGCGCTCGATGACAATGCCCAGCACCGTGCACACCACCACGGAGATCAGCACGGACGCCAGCGGCGGCACGCCCCAGTACTGCGTTGCACTAAAGGAGACGAATGCGCCGATCATGATGACGTCGCCGTGCGCGAAGTTGAGCATTTTGGCGATGCCGTACACCATCGAGTATCCCAGGGCAATGATGGCGTACACGCTGCCCAGGCTGATGCCATTGACCAGATACGAGAGGAACTGAATCATGTTCCGTTTGCTCTCCCTTCCGTATATACAGGGGATGATGAAAATGCGAAAGGAATCAACATCAGCCGGCAGGCTTTTCCCGCACAGCGGGATGCCGCCGCGCGCTCCGGCGTAAGCACGGCCGGAGTGCGGACGGCAAAAGCCATCTGCCAAACTGCTGTTGATTGCCTTTGGAATGTACCGTATTCCTTCCATAGAAAGGCTCCCCGGCCCAGCGCACCGCTAAAGCCGGGGAGTGTTTGAAGGCTTTGCCAATTACATAGCGCCCACGTACGCGCCATCCTGAATGACAACGGCAGTCGGGGTCTTCTCCACCTCACCGGTGGCATCCCAGTGCATGGTGCCGGTCAGGCCGGTGATTTCGACGTTCTGCATCGCCTCAATCATCATCTCGCAGGCCTCTTCGGGCGTGGTCTCAGCGGTGATGCCGGCAGCCTCGATGGCGGCAGCCAGCGCATAAGCGCCGTCGTACGCATCCGCCGCGAACTGGTTGGGCACCTCACCGTAGAGCTCCATGTAGGTGGTGACGAAGTTCTTCGTCAGCTCATCCTGCGCGTCCGCAGAGAACGGGGTCAGCAGCATGACACCTTCGGCCAGCGTGGTGTCAAAGCCCTCGACGCCGAGGATGCCGTCCATGCCGTCCACACCGAAGAAGATCGGGGCGTAATCCACCGCGTCAGCCTGCTGCAGGATCATGGAAGCGGGGGTATAGTAGATGGGCAGGAAGACCAGCTCCGCGCCGGCATCCTTCATCTGAGAGATCTGCACGGAGAAATCGGCGTTGGTGTCGTCGGAGAAGGCGGAAGCCGCCACGATCTCCAGCCCGAGCTCCTCAGCCTTGGCCTGGAAGGACTGGTAGATGCCCATGGAGTAATCTAGCGCGTTGTTGTAGATCACGCCCACCTTGGTGGCCAGGCCGTGATCGGCGATGTACTGCGCCGAAGCGGTGCCCTGGGCGGAATCCTTAAAGCAGATGCGGTAGACATTGTCCTTGCCGTCGGTGATCACATCCGCAGAGCCGGAGGGCGTGAGCATGAACACGCGCTCCTCGTAAGCGACATCCGACACCGCAATGCAGGAGCCCGAAGTGACGGTGCCCAGCATCATGGTGACGCCGTCATCCAGCAGCTTATTGTAAGCGTTAACGGCCAGCTCGCCGTCCGCCTGGTCATCTTCCGCCAGGATTTCCAGCTGGACGCCGCCCTTAGCGTTGATCTCGTCAACGGCGATCTGCGCGCCGCGCTGCACGGCCAGGCCATACTGCGCATTCGCACCGGTCAGCGGGCCGATGACGCCGATCTTCACCGCGTCCTCGGCGCTGGCCAGGCAAGCGGTCATCATCATCGCGAGGGCCAACATGGCGACAAGAATCTTCTTCATGGTGTATTCCCCCTGTATACGGGGCCGGTAATGCCCCGACTTTTTTCTGTCAGCACAAGGTTTTGAAGGGACCTGGCGCTGATACGGAGTATTATACCGCAATTTCTTGATGGAGACAAGGGCTTCCGCATCATTTCTTTCACCTTTATCGTGATTCTTTTTCACCTTATGCATAGTATACGCAACTAAATTGCAATCGCTCCCCCATCCGCGCGATATGCAGTCCAAATGAATATGCCTGCATACCGCCTGCGGCCCATGTTCCGCTTTACAGCGCAAGCCGTTCCTATTATAATGTAGCCAGATTCACGCACCCGATATGGAAGAGAGGTCTGCTCCATGAACAACCGAAGGCATCTGATCCCGCTCTTTGGCACATTTGTGCTCTGGGGAAGCCTGTACATCGTGGCCAAAGTCGCCTTGAAGACGATCCCGCCCGTCACGCTGCTGCTGATGCGCTACCTCGTCTCGGTGCCCGCGCTGTATGTCGTGCTTCGCCTGCGCAAAGCGCTCAAGCCTCTGCGGCGCGAAGATCTGCCCACCATCGCTTTCATCGGCTTTCTGGGCTATTTTTGCAGCTTCTGCCTGCAAAACATGGGGGTCAACCGCCTGAGCGGCTCGGTTTCCTCGCTCCTGGGCGCAATGAACCCCATCTTCATTCCAGTGCTCGCCTCCCTCTTCCTGCGGGAAAAGCTCACCGTCGCCAAGATCGCCTGCGTGGCCGTGTCCATGGTCGGCGTTGTGATCATCGTGGGCGCAGACGGACAGGTCGACCCCTACGGCGCCGCGCTGATGCTCACCAGCGTGTTCCTGTGGTCGGCCACCTCCATCGTCATCCGCCGCACCAGCGGCCGGTATGATCCCATGCAGGTGGCCATGATGGCCCTGATCTGCGCCCTGCCCTTCACCGGCATCAGTGCGCTCATCGAGCTGCGCACACAGCCGTGCACGCTCACCACCCAGGGGCTGCTCGCCGTGCTCTACATGGGGCTGCTGTGCACCGCCGGCGCGCACTCGCTGTGGAACCTCAGCCTCTCGCTGATGGACGCGAGCTTCTGTTCCATGTTCTATCCGCTTCAGCCGCTCGTCTCCTCCGTGCTCGGGGTGCTGGTGCTGGGCGAGGCGATCTCTGTGCGCTTTGTGGCCGGCGGCGCAATCATCTGCTGCGGCATCGTGGCGGCCGTGCTCTCCGGCAAAAAGGCGTGACGCGCCGCATCTTACATTTGTTTTTTGAATGGCCACACAAAACGAGCTGCCAGCCGGCGCTAAGCGGTTGGCAGCTCGTTACATATATCCCTTTTGCGCGCTTCGCCCGGCGCTTCTTCACGGCTCAACCTTGCGAAGCACCACCGCCGTGCGCGCCGGCAGGTAGATGGTGAATCCGTCGCCCATCTGCGGGTCGTGCGCCCAGGTGTGATAGATGACCGATTTGTCGATGTTTTGATACCCGCCGAACACCTTGTCATCGGTAGATAGGATCACCTGATAATCGCCCAGCTCCGGCGCTGGAATGAACATGGCGTTTTGTGAGTTGGTCGGGTGGAAGTTGAACGCGAACACGCAGCCCGCCTTTTCAAACGCAAGCACCTGGTCATCCTCATGCTGGCGCAGGCAGCGCGGCATTCCGGCGGCGAGCACGCGGTACTTCTTGATCAGCTCGATCATCGCCTTGTCAAAATTGCCCAGCAGCTCATAGCGCAGGTATCCGTTATCCGCCAGCGACCACAGCCGCCGCGCATGGGCAAAGCTCCAGCCGTTGCCCTCGCGCGGGAAGTCGATCCACTCGGGGTGGCCAAACTCATTGCCCATGAAGTTGAGGTAGCCCTCGCCGCCCGCCGCGATGGTCACCAGCCGGATCATCTTGTGCAGCGCCATGGCGCGCTCGACGATCAGGTTTTCATATCCGCGGTTCATGCCCCAGTACATTTCCTTGTCCGCCAGGCGGAACATGATGGTCTTATCCCCCACCAGCGCCTGGTCGTGGCTCTCGGCGTAGGCGATGTTCTTTTCCCCGGGGCGGCGCGAGATCAGCTCATAGTACAGCCGGCCCATCTCCCAGTGGCCGTCCTGCTTTTCCTTGATGGTCTTGATGTAGAAGTCGGGCAGGCCCATGCTCAGCCGGTAGTCAAACCCAATGCCGCCGTCGCGGATGGGCAGGCACATGCCGGGCATTCCGCTCATCTCCTCGGCGATGCACAGCGCGCCCTTCTTAAACTCGTGCGTCAGCTCGGTAGCCAGCTGCAAATAGGCCACCGCCTCGATGTCGGTGTTCATGGAGAAGTACTGCCTGTAATCGGTAAACGCGCTGCCCAGGCCGTGATCCAGGTAGATCATGCTGGTGACGCCGTCAAAGCGGAAGCCGTCGAAGTGATACTCCTCCAGCCAGAAGCGGATGTTGGAAAGCAGGAAGTGCACCACGCCGTTTTTGCCGTAGTCAAACACCTTCGAGCCCCAGGCCGGGTGATCACCGGCATAGCCATCCTTAAAGAACTGGTCGTTGCGCCCGTCAAAGCCGTTGATGCCCTCGGCGGTGTTCTTCACCGCATGGGAGTGCACCAGATCCAGCAGCACGGTCAGCCCCAGGTTGTGCGCCTCGTTGATGAGCGCCTTGAGGTCGTCGGGCGTGCCATACCACGAAGAGGCCGCAAAGAAGTTGGACACCTGGTAGCCGAAGGACGCATAGTATGGATGCTCCATGATGGCCATGAGCTGCACGGTGTTGTAGCCGTCGCGCTTGATGCGCGGCAGCATGTCGCGCATAAACTCCAGATAGGTGCCCACGCGCTCTTCCTCGGTGGCCATGCCCACATGGGCCTCGTAGATGAGCGGCGGAATATTGCGCGACGGCTTAAACTTCTGATCCGTCCACTCAAACTTCTTGCGCGGGTTCCAGATGGTGGCGCTGAAGTTGTGCGTCTTTTCATCCTGGGTGACGTACGTGGCATACAGCGGGATGCGGTCCTCGGTGCCCCGGGCGCTCGTGACGGCGACCTTCACGTTGCTGCGGTGGCGCAGCGTGCGCACGCCGCTCAGCTCAATCTCCCAATCGCCGTTGCCCAGTGCGCGCATGGGATGGCTCTCGCGGTTCCAGCCGTTGAAATCGCCAATCAGGTGCATGGCCGTGGCGCCCGGCGCCCACTCGCGGTACACCCACCCCTTGGCGGTCTTGTGAAAGCCGTAGTAAAGATGGCCGCTGGCAAACTCGCTGAGCGTCTGCCCCGCTGTCAGCAGCTGGCGCTTGCGCTGGCGGTAATGGCGCAGGCGTTCATTCAAATCCCCCTCAAAGGCGGCGAGATTGGGATCGTCCTGAAGAATCTTCAGTTTCCGCGGGCTTTTCTTTTTCTCATCCATCTTAGCGCTCTCCTTATGATCCTTGTTATGTTGATTGTACCCTATTTTTTCCCAATTTTCAACACTTTGCCGCCCCTGGAATTTGCCATTTTTTCCAATTGATGCCAAACAACGGTTGACGTGCGCGCAGCCAGGAGGTAAACTAACGGTATCCTTTTTATATTGCCGCTTTTTCTGCGTGCAACCTTGAAAACCGCCATATGTCCGACAATCCGCAAGGGAGGTTTCCTCATGCTGACCCGCACCTTTTTTGCCCGCGCGCCCCTGGCGCCGGGCCGCTTTGCCCCGCTCCCCGCAGGCGCCATTGCCGCCAAAGGCACCATGCGCGAACGCCTGATCGCCCTGCGCGGCGGGCTGCTTTCCCGCTGTGCATCGCTGTTCCCCGAGGCGGGCGAACAGAGCCGCTGGTTCGGCGGCCCGCTCGCCGGCGGCATGCACGCGCCCCAGCTGCTTGAGGCCACGCTGCTCACCGGCGCACTGCTCGGCGATGAAGAGCTCCAAAGGCAGGGGCTTTCGCTGTGCGCACGCGTGGTGGCCACCCAGCGGGAGGACGGCTCCTTCGGCGCGCCGGAGGAGACATTCGCCGCGCGCGGCAGGATGCTGCGCGCCCTGTGCACGGCCTATTCGATGAGCGCGGACAAGCACCTGCTCACATTCATGCTGCGCTACATGAAATACTTGCAGGACACGCTGCGCACGCAGCCGCTGAGCCGAGAGGATGCGCTGCACACCGCCGACACCCTGGAAGCCGGCATCAGCCTGTACAACATCACCGGACAGAAGGCGATTCTCTCCGTGCTGATGATGCTCGTCAGCCAGGGGGCGGACTACACGTCGCTTTACCACGCCTTCCCCTACCGCACGCCCGTTTCGCGCTCGTTCAGCGAGCAGGATATCCTCGACGCGCTGCGCAAAGAGGATGACACCGGCTACACCCATCACCTGCTGCGCACGGCATCGGGCGCAAACCTGTGCGAGGGACTGCGCACCAGCGCGCTGTGCGGCGTGCTGACCGGCTCGGGCAAGCACCTGTCCGCTCCGGAAGCGGGGCTGGCCCGCATGAACAAGGCGCACGGCGCGGCCAGCGGCGGCATCACCGCCGACCCCCTTTTGGCAGGCACGCACCCCAGCCGCGGTGTGAGCGCGGTGAGCGCGTGCGAGCTGGCCACATCGCTTGAAACGCTGCTCTCCTGTGCCGGCGGGGAGCACGGCGCCGATCAGCTGGAGACGGTCGTCTACAACGCCATCGCCGCCGCATTCGCCCCGGATGGGCGCGGCGTGCAGCCGGTGCAGCAGGCCAACCAGACGCTGCTCTCCCGGGCCGCGCGCTTCCCGCTCAGCGGCGAGGAAGCCGGCCTGTTCACCCTTGGGGACGGGGATGCGCTGTGCGCGCTGCTGGGCGCATGGCCGCGCTTTGCCCAGGCCCAGTGGATGCTCTCCCGCGATGACGGGCTGTGCGCCATGGGCTATGCCCCCTGTGCGGTGCACTACCGGCTGGCGGGCGCATCGGTTCGGCTTTGCGTGGAGAGCCGCTACCCCGAAAGCGGCAATGTGCGCATCACCGTCGCGCTGAGCGAGAGCGCCGCATTCCCCATCCATTTGCGCATTCCCGCCTGGGCCAAGGGCGCTTCCGCCGCCGTGGACGGAGACATCACCCCCGCCGCGCCGGGCACGTTCCTCACCCTCAACCGCCAGTGGCACGATGGCGACGAGATCCTGCTCACCCTGCCGATGGCCGTTGAAAAGCGCCCGAGCTTCCACCAGGCGGTCACGGTGGCACGCGGTCCGCTGCGCTTTGCCTATGCGCCCGCGTCGCACAGCAGCAAGGATGCAGACGGTTTTGACGTGCTGCGCGCGCAGGAGGACTTCGCCATTGCGCTTGTGGGCCATGCCGACATCGTCGTGCAGGCAGACGACGCGGGCGTCGCGCTGCACGCGCAGGCCGTCCCGGTTCCGCGCTGGGGGATGCGCGGGGCAAGCTGCGACCAGCCGCCCATCGCCATGAGCGGGCTTGACACAGCCGGCGCGTTTGACGCGGTGCTCGTTCCCTATGCGCAGAGCGTCATCCGCCTGAGCGTGCTGCCCGTCGTCTGATGGCGCCGTTGTAACAATCGCTTCCTTAAGTTTTCACAATCCCGCCACACCAGCGGTGTATACTGTGTCAGAGGTGAACCGACATGAGCAAAACGACGCGCATCCTGATCTGCGACGACGACCCGATCGTCCATCAGTCGCTCTCGCTTTATCTGGACAATGAGGAATTTCTGCACGACTCCGCCTACGACGGCAAGCAGGCGCTTGAGATGATCAAAAAAGAGCATTATGACCTGATGCTGCTCGATCAGATGATGCCCGGCATGACCGGCATGGAGGTGTGCCAGGCCGTGCGGCGCGAAAGCCAGCTGCCCATCATCATGCTGACCGCGCGCGGGGAGGAGATCGACCGCATTCTGGGACTGGAGATGGGCGCAGACGACTACATCGTCAAGCCCTTCAGCCCCCGCGAGGTGGTCTCGCGCATCAAGGCGGTGCTGCGGCGCACCTGTGCAGCGCCGGATGCCGCGCCCGAAGAGCAGCTCACCACCCTGACATACGGCAGCCTGGAGATCCAGCCGGAGCGCTACAGCGTCCGTCTGGGCGGGCAGAGCGTCTCGTGCACGCCGCGCGAGGTGGAGCTGCTGTACCTGCTGGCAAGCCATCCGGGCCGGGTGTTTGACCGGGAGCAGATTCTCTCGCGCATCTGGGGGTACGATTTCTTTGGCGATACGCGCACCGTGGATACGCACATCAAGCGCCTTCGCCAAAAGCTTTCGTGCGATGAGATGGGCAAGGTCTGGGATATCATCACCGTGTACGGCGTGGGCTATAAATTCGAGGCAGAAACATGAAGCACAGCGCCTTCTTCCGCCGTGCGCTGATCCTGGTCTATGGCACGGTGGCGCTCTTTGCCGTGCTGATCCTGCTGATTTACACCATCGTATCCCCGCAGCTGTTTGCGCGCAACAAGATCGACGACCTGATCCCCAAGGGGCAGATCATTGCCGGATACATCGAAAGCACGCTGACGGGAGAGATTTCCTCGTCGTATCTGGTCACGTTTATCGGGCGCAGCACATCGCAGTGGGAGGCCACCGTGTGGGTGGTGGATGCCCAGGGCGATACCCTGATCCGCACCCAGCAGATCGACGGGCGGCGCGTGGGCAGGCTCCCGGCCAAGCTGAGCAAATCCATGATGCCGCAGGTGCTGGCGGGCAATATCGCCACGCATGTGGGCAGCATGGAAGATCTGAACTACACATCGGGAAGCAGCGGCGCCATCGTCAGCAGCGATTCGCTTGAGCCGCTGGCAGACGTGCAGGCTTCGGAAAACGACACCGCCACCGAAGAGGTCATGAACGGCAACCTGGTGGCCGTGTCCGTACCCATCACATTCATGGGCGAGGTGGTCGGCGCCGTGTTCATGGCGCAGTCGATGACCGAGATCATGAGCGGCATGCAGGCGCTGAGCAACACCATCATGCTCTCGCTGTTTGTGACGGCGCTGGTGCTGCTGCCTGTGGCGCTGTTTTTCGCCTCGCGCATGTCCCGTCCGCTGGCAAGCATGCGCTCCGTGGCGCTGACCATGGCCGCGGGCGACCTGGCCGTGCGCGCAGACGACCAGCGCAATGATGAATTCGGCGAGCTGGGCGGCGCGCTCAATTACCTTTCCTCCGAGCTGGGCTCGACCATCTCCTCGCTGGAGCTGGAGCGCAACCGTTTGCAGAGCCTGATCAACGGTCTGTCCGAGGGTATCATCGCCGTAGATGCAGCCGGGGCCACGACGATGATCAATCCCGCGGTGTATGATCTGCTCTCCACGAGCGCAACCGCGCGCAATGTGCGCGAAGCCGCCCCCGACGTGTTCGCCATATTCGATGAATCGCTGCGTACCGGCGAAGCCATGAGCAAAACGATCTGGCAGGGCAACACGGCGCTGCACATCTCTATATCGCCTCTGCACCGGCATGACGGGGTGATCACCGGCTGCGTGGGCATCGTGTCGGACGTGACCAGCGCAGAGCGCCTGGAGCAGACGCGCCGCGACTACGTGGCCAACGTCTCCCACGAGCTGCGCACGCCGCTGACCGCGATGCGCGCGCTGATCGAGCCCCTGCGCGACGGGCTGATCAAGACCGAGGAGCAGCGCCAGCAGACCTATGACGTGGTGCTGCGCGAAACCATGCGCCTGTCCCGCCTGGTGAACGACATGCTGGAGCTTTCGCGCCTGCAAAGCGGCACCGCTTCGCTCTCCCGCAGCGTGTTTGCACCGCTTCCGCTGCTCGATCTGATCCACGAGACGTATTCCGCCTACGCGGAGGACTACCAACAGACATTCGTCTACGACGTTCCCCCGGCGCTTCCGCAGGTCACCGGCAACCCGGACAGAACCCAGCAGGTGCTCATCGCGCTGCTGGACAACGCCTTCAAGTACACGCCGGAAGGCGGCTGCGTGACGCTCAGCGCCATGCTGGAGGCGGACGTGGTGCGCATCAGCGTGCGCGACACGGGCATCGGCATCAGCAGCGAGGATCTGCCGCACGTATTTGAGCGCTTCTACAAGGCCGACAAGTCGCACCACGGCAAGGGCACCGGGCTGGGGCTGGCCATCGCCTATGAGATCATGCGCCATCTGGGCGAAGAGATGACCGTCACCAGCGAAAACGGGCATGGTTCCTGCTTTTCCTTCACGCTGCACCTGGCCCAGGAGCTTCCGCCTGCCTGAGCAGACGCACAAATCCTCTAAAACAACGGCAAAAGAGGGGCTGTTTCCATTGGAAAACAGCCCCTCTGCGTGTCGAAAAAGTCCGCCTGCGGCGTCCTTTTCCGAGTTCTGGCGGCGTTCTCCTCTCGGCCCTCCGGGCCTCCCGGGCGGAAAACGCCGTAAGGAAACCTTGCTGCGCAAGCTTCCGAATCCGCCGCACATGTCGCCGGATTCGGATTGTATTCGGAGGGCTGTGGCCCTCCAAACCACCCAGAAGGGTTTTTGATAATCAAAGGGACTGTTTCCATTGGAAAACAGCCCCTTTGATCGTCTCTGCGATGCGGATCTCCCGCTTTGATCACCGGGCCTCCTGCACTTCCTTTTCGTGCCGGCGGTGTTCTTCGGCGGAAATCGCATTTTCCCGCTTTTCCGAGCGGATTTCCCAGTGGAGCAGGAACGTGAGCATGCCCCGCAAAACGATGATCGCACCCAGGATCGCCAGTTCATCCCATGTGCGCACGATTACGGTTCGCAAGACCTCGCCGCCCATCTTAAACAACAGCGCCGTGGATATGCCCTCTGCCAGCCGGATGCGGATCTGATCGTTCCCCCGCAAGTAACCGATAAAACAGATCACGCCCGTCTGGATGATCACGATCAGGCCGACGAACTCCATGGCCATGACACCATACTGCATGACCGTTTTAAAGATGGCTTCCAAGGTTTCGTACATGGGGTTCCCCCTCCTTTTGGATATGTAGTTTCATTATAGCAAAGACTTCTCCATCGCTCAAGCATCTGACACGGGTTACAGGCGCAATCTTTTGCCACACATGCAAAAACCCGGTGCAAGCCGGGCCTGCATCGGGCTTTTTGATCGGAGGCTGCCGGTTCAAACCGGCGTATCCTGTAGGGATTCGGCAATCTTCCCATCCACCATGCGCACGCGTGTGGTGGCGTAATCCAGCCTGATGCCGCTGGCGGAGAGCTCCTCCCGCATGGCGAGCAAAAGCGTATGGTAAACATCCCAGTAATCCGGCGTGGGCACATACACGCGCACGACAAACTCCACGCCATTTTCCTGATACGCATTCACCGCGATAAACGGCGGCTTGTCCGGGATCTCCCTCCCCCGGCACACGCGCTTTGCCGCGCGGCCAAGCGCCTCAATCACCGTACCGTTGTCATACTCATACCCAATGCGGATGCTCGTATCCACACGGCGGACCTTTTGGGCCGAATAGTTGGTAATGCGCCCGGAAGAGAGCTCCTTGTTGGGCACCATGAGCACCTTGTTATCCGGCGAAAGGAGATAGGTGTGCATCAGCCCGATGGATTCCACCGAACCGGAGGCCGACGGCGTCTCGATATAGTCGCCGGAGACAAACGGCTTGGCAATCAGAATAACCATGCCGCTGACCATGTTGGAGAGCACATCCTGCACCGAGAGCGAAACAGCCAGGGCAAACAGGCTCAACAACGCCACAAGCGATGTGATCGGTATGCCCAGCTGCGAGCATACCATCGTGCCCAGCACGATGATCAGCACGCTGCGGATCGCGGACATCAGAAAGCCTTCGACGGCCCGCTCCAGCGGAAGGCGATCCATCAGGCGTTGGAT
>DVJV01000061.1 GCA_018716525.1 Candidatus Ventricola gallistercoris | reverse complement strand
GAATAAAAGACGTCTGTTTCGTGTACGAAAAAACAAAATAATTGGAGGATACGAACATGTCCAGCATGAACAATGGCTCGATTCCACGGCCCGAACACCCGCGTCCTGACTTTATGCGCGACACATTCTGTAACCTGAACGGGGTGTGGCAGTTCGCCTTTGATGATCAGGATGAAGGAATTGCAGCCGGGTGGTATAAGCCCGGCACGTCGCTGCCGCTTCAGATTACGGTGCCCTTCTGCTACCAGAGCAAGCTCAGCGGTCTCGGGCCGACGGATGAGATTCATCCGGTAATCTGGTATCGCCGCACGTTTGCGGTGCCCGAAGAGATGCGTGGCGGCCGCGTGCTTCTGCGCTTTGGCGCGGTGGACTATGCAGCGTCGGTGTACGTCAACGGACAGATGGCAGGGGAGCACAAGGGTGGCTATACGCCCTTTGCGCTGGACATCACGCCCTACCTGGCAGAGGGGGAAAACGACCTGTGCGTGCGCGTGCAGGATGATCCCGACTGCACCCAGCCGCGCGGCAAGCAGTACTGGGCCCGCGGGCTGATGGGCTGCTGGTATACGCCGGTAAGCGGCATCTGGCAGACGGTGTATCTGGAAGGCGTAGGCGACTACGCCATGCAGCGCATTCATGTGACGCCGGACATCGACCGGCACATGTTCACGGCAGAGATTGCGCTGGATAAGCAGCCCCGGGGAGCGATGGAGCTGGAGCTGACCGTCTCCTTTGAAGGAAAGGTTCGCCAGACGGTGCGCGTGAGCTGCCATGACCGCACAGCGCGCGTGCCGGTGGACATGATCACGCGTGGCGACCTGTCGCCCATGGAGCTGTGGACGCCTGAGCACCCCGCGCTCTACGACCTGAAGGTGAGCCTCATGGACGGCGGCAAGACGGTGGACTGTGTGCAGACCTACTTTGGCATGCGCAAGGTGGAGGTGCACGAGGGCAAGATCTACCTGAACAACTGTCCGCTGTACCAGCGCCTGGTGCTCGACCAGGGCTACTGGCCGGATTCGCTCATCACGCCGCCGAGCGACGAGGCGATCCGCCTGGATTTGCAATACACGCTCGACTTTGGCTACAACGGCGCGCGCAAGCACCAGAAGGTCGAGGACCCGCGCTACTACTACTGGGCCGACAAGATGGGCGTGCTCGTGTGGGGCGAAGTGCCCAGCGCGTACGACTTCTCGGATGATTCGGTTGCAAACCTCGCCCATACGATGCTCGAGTTCATCGACCGGGATTTCAACCATCCGAGCATCATCACCTGGGTGCCGCTCAATGAGAGCTGGGGTGTGCGCCAGATCTACACGGATGCGCGCCAGCAGGCCACGGGCAGAATGCTCTACCACATGACCAAGGCGGCGGACGGCACGCGGCTTTGCTCCTCCAACGATGGTTGGGAGCAGGTGACGACAGACATCTGCGCGCTGCACGACTACGCGGCGGAAAAGGCAGAGATTGCCGATCACTTCGCCGACCGTGCGACGGTGGAAACGCACGCCTGCGACTGGCGGCCCTGCTACGCCAAGGGAGAGACGCCCACGGGCCGTGAGGCATTCATGGTGACGGAGTTTGGCGGCATCGCGTTTACGAACGTGGGCATCCAGGGCGAGATGGGCGGCATGGAGACCTGGGGCTATCACGACAAGGTGACGGATCAGGAGGCGTTCTTCGCGCGGTTCCAGGGCGTGACGGACGGCATCCGCGAGATTCCGTATTGCCAGGGCTACTGCTACACGCAGCTGACCGACGTCATGCAGGAGATCAACGGCCTGCTCACACCGGACAGAAAGCCGAAGATGGACGTGGAGCGCGTCCGCGCGATCAACCGCAACCCGGACAGCAAGACGAACCAGCTGAGCTAACGGCAGGGCGAACCTGCTGACCCGATGCCTAGAAGGGTAAAGATGCAATCCGCCGCCATGCGAGGCGGCAGAAAATAAAAAAAGGAGGATTTCCCATGAAAAAAACGTTGTCTCTTGTGCTCGCGCTCGCGATGATCTGCGCGGCAGCCGCTGCGATGGCAGCACCCGTCGAAATCGACTACTGGTCCGTGTTTACCGGTGGCGACGGCGCGACGATGCAGGCGATGGTCGATGAATTCAACGCCTCTCAGGACGAGGTGCACGTCAACCACACGCCGATGACGGCGGATGACCTCTACCAGAAGATTCCGCTGACCGTGCAGACGGGCACGGGCATCCCGGATGTGACGGTGGTGCACATCGAGCGCATTCCGGATTTTGTGGAGAAGGAACTGCTCTACTCCTACGACATGGATCTGCTGGCGGAAGCGGGCATCGTTCCCGAGAACTACAACGCCTCCGCGTGGGAGCGTTCGGACATCGATGGCGAGCACTACGGCATCCCGCTGGACGTGCACTCCTACGTGACCTACTACAACAAGGATCTGTTTGACAAGTACGAGCTCAACGAGTACGTGGAAGACGGCTACCTCACCTTTGACGAGATCCGCGAGCTGGGCGACAAGGCGCGCGCGGCCGGCTGGGAAGGCGAAATCTTCAATCTGGGCTGGATGCGTGCGCAGATGCTGGGCTACTACGCGCAGCTGGGCGACGCCACCCTGACCGAGGACGGCGTACATCCGGCGATCAACAACGACGCGATGAAGCAGGCCATGGAGACCATGAAGGGCCTGTGGGAAGACGGCTACACCACCGTGAAGAACACCGACTACTCCGCCAAGTTCTACGGCGGCGAGCTGCTGGTCTGGACCGAGGGCATCTGGATGAAGGCCGCGGTGGTGGATGCGGGCATCAACTTTGGCATGCTGCCGGGCGTGTGCTACTCCCCGGACAACGCCAAGAGCTGGACATCCTCCCATAACTTCGTGCAGTTTGCCGACGAGGAGCGCACGCTGGAAGAGGATCAGGCTGTGGCCAAGTTCGTCAACTGGATGGGCGAGAACTCTCTGACCTGGGCGCGTGACGCGGGCCAGTGCCCGGCGCATCTGTCCATCAACGACGTGACGGAGTTCGCCGACATGCCGCAGGCCTTCCTGGCCGATCCCGAGCGTGTGGATGAGCTGGCCATCTACTCCTATCAGTACTGGGGCCTGTTTGACACCGCGTTCAGCCGCGTGGGCTGGGACTTCGTGGACTCCATGAGCATCGACGATGCGATCGCGCAGGTCGAGCAGGAGATCAACGACGCCATCGCCGCGCAGTAACCGGCAGTCGGGATGAAAGCAGGGGGAGCAATCCCCCTGCTTATGTCCGTGATGCGCGCGGTATGCTGCGGATGCACCGGTTTTCCGCGGCATACCGTGCGCAGCTTGTTGGGCGAACTCCCCGCAATGATCTGAGAAAAGAGGTGTCGGAATGACACGTTCCCGCGTGGCGGCGCTGTTTGCGCTGGCCTTCCTCGTACTGTTCTGTTTTTCCGGCGTGACGGCCACGACGACGGTGAAAGAGACCACCGCGGCGATCGACATGCCTTTGCCGCAGGTACTCTTTTCGCTGTCCAGTGCCAGCATACTGCTGCTTCCCATCACGATTTGCGCGATCGTCGCCGCGTTCATCGCCCTCGTGCAGGGGGAGGAGAACGTCGGCATGCTGTTCGCCGGGATTTCCTTTGTGACCTTTGCGCTGTTCATGGTGTTCTTTGCGCAGGAAAAGGTCAATTCGGCGCTCTATACGCCGCTGAGCGATGCGCTCGACGCGCTTGACGTCAGCTTCAGAAAGCGCGATGTCACCAAGATCTACACGTCCTACAGCCCGGCGACGTATGCTGCGCTTGCCTGCCTGGCGGCATCGCTGCTGCTGTCGGCGCTGTCCTTCAGGCGCGAAAGCAATCGCCGCGCCCTGCGCCGCGATCTGCTGCCGTACGCCTACATCGGGCCGCACCTGTTTTTTTTCGTCGTGTTCTTCGTGACGCCGGCCATCTACGGCGTGTACGCGGCGTTTACCAAGTGGGATCTGTTCAATGAGCCGGTGTTCATCGGCCTGGAAAACTTCAAGACGCTGCTGTTTGATTCCGGCAATACCTACTACAGACAGCTGCGAAACGGCCTTTGGAATACCGTCAAGTTTGTCATTTACAGCGTGCCGTTCTGCATCATCGTGCCGCTGTCGCTCGCCTGTGCGCTGCACTCCCGGCCCCGCGGCAACAAGTTCTATCAGGCGCTGTACTACGTGCCCAGCCTGATGTCCATCACCACGGTCACGCTGACGTGGCGCTATTTCTTCAACGTCGACTACGGCATCGTCAACAAGTTCCTGGGCTCCACCGCCAACTGGTTCACCCCGCCTTACACGTGGATCATGCTGGTGGTCGTCACGGTCTGGTGGTGCACCGGCGGTACGATGGTCATCTACCAGAGCGCGCTGGCCTCCATCCCGCAGGATCAGTACGAGGCCGCGGCCGTCGACGGCGCCAATACCCTGCAGAAGTTCTTCAACATCACGCTGCCCAACATGCGCTACCCGCTGATGTACACGTTCATCACCACCGTGGTGGCACAGTTCAACATCTTCGGTCAGCCCGATATCCTCGTTGGCTTTACCAACCAGGAGGCCAACGCCGTGTTGCTCCAGTACATCTACGAGAACTCCGTCAAGAAGCAGGTGGCAGGCATGTCCTCCGCAATGGCGGTCATTCTGGGCCTGTGCATCATGGCCGTCTCGTTTGTACAGATGCGCATCATGGTCCGCAACAACCGGGATTGAGAGGGGGAAAAGCATCGTGGCAGAAAGTAAAAACGCAAGGCGTATCGCCTTTACATTCCTTCTCCTTCTGGGCATCGTGTGGGCCGTTCCGGTCATCTGGCTGATCCTCAACTCGTTTAAGCATGACGCGGACTTCATTACATCCTTCGCCAACGTCACCGGTCCGCTGGATTACCTTACCCGCCTGATTCCCCGGAGCTGGACGGTCGAAAACTACGTCGAGATGTTCGTCGGTGGCGAAAACGTCAACACTACCGCCAACATCATGGCCATGTTCAAAAACTCGTTCATCGTCTCCATCGCTCAGACGGTGGGCGTTGTGATCATCACGTCGCTGTCGGCCTACGCTTACGAGCGCCTGAACTTCAAGGGTGGCGACAAGATCTTCTGGGCGCTCATGTACATGAGCATGTTCCCCAACGTCGTGGCCATCCTGCCGCAGTTCCGCATTGCCAACGCGCTGGGCTGGGTCAATAACCTCAATGCGCTGATCTGGCCGGGCATGGCGGGCGTGTTCAACATCTTCCTGATCCGCAACTTCATGAAGAGCATTCCCAAGGCGCTGGATGAAGCGGCGACCATCGACGGCGCCAGCAGCATGCAGGTGTACACGCGCATCATTCTGCCGTCCATCGCGCCGGTGATGATCGTGGTGGGCCTGTTCGCCTTCAACGGCGCGTGGAATGATTACCTCTGGCCGCGCATCGTCATGACCGATGTCAACAACCAGACGCTGACCGCCGGTCTGCGCCTGCTGATGGGCCAGTATGAGCAGAGGTGGGCGCACATGATTGCCTCCTGTCTCATTTCGATGATGCCGCCGTTCCTGCTCTACCTGTTCGCGCAGAAGTATTTCCTGCAGGGCATTTCCGTGCAGGCAGGCGTCAAGGGCTGATTGAAAGAATACCCCACCTAACCCGGGCCCGCGCGGCACAGAAGCCCTGCGCGGGCCCTTTTTAAACGGAGGTTTTGCTGTGCGGGCACGCTATGTCGATATGGGACGCGGGCTGCTGGTCGCGGCCATGGTCTATGGCCATGTCATGCAGTTCTTTGCCGATACGCAGATCTTTCCGCTTGCCGGGCGGCTGATTGACGGCATCAACCTGTTGGTCTTTCCGTCGTTCGTGTTCTTCTTCGGGGTGACGGCTGCTTTGGCCTATTTAAGCCGGCCCTTTTTGCAGGCGCTGCCCGGCATGGTGCGCACGGTCATCCGCGCGTGGCTGGCGTTTGTGCTCTCGGGAGTGGCTTACCGCGTGCTGCGCGAAAACCGGGTGTTTGGCCCTGGCACAGTGCGCCGGATCATGTGGCTTTCCGACATCCCCGGGTGGTCGGAGTTTCTGGTTTCCTTTGCGCTGTACGGACTGCTGCTCATCGCCGGTTTTGCACTGCTGCGCCGGCTAACGCCGCTTGCAGCATTGCTTGCCGGCGCGGTGTGTGTGGGTTGCTGCCTGATTCCCTATGATCGGGTGCAGCCGGTGCAATTGCAGCTTATCATTGGGGGAAGGGACTTTGCCTGTTTCCCCATTGTGCAGTATATGCCGTATTTTCTGGCGGGCATTGTCTATGCGCGCGGTGATGCGCGCACGCATCGCCGTCTGGCGGGCGTGGCTGCGCTGGCGACGGTCGTTGGTGCACTGGCGGCGATGCGCATGGGGCATCTGCCGGAGCGTTTTCCGCCGCACTGGGGCTACATCTTGCTTCCGGCGCTGGGCGTCGGGAGTGTGGTGCTGCTCAGCCATGCGCTGTGCGCGCTGGGTGCGGCGGAAGGAAAAGGGCCCAGGCGAATCCCGGGGTTGCTGTGCACTGCGCTTATGCGAATGGGCGGTGCATCACTGTTTTATTTGCTTTCAAGCAATCTGGTGCTCTTTACAATGGCCGGGCGCGGCATTGCGCCACAGATGGCCGCCCGAAGCATCCTGCCCTGGACGCTGCCCATCCAGTCCACGGTGGGCGCGCTGTGCTGGACGTTTGTATTGCTGCTGACAATCGCTTTTGTCCGTAATCTGGCTGGGCGAGGCGGAAAAAGGCGCACCGGGAGTATACAGCAGCAGGATCTGGGCCATCCGGTGCAGAATTGACGAAAAGAAAGAGACGGCGCACTGATGCGTGCGCCATGCAAACCGAGGAGGTCATGAAAATGTCAGTCAAACGGGAAAACTGGGGCCGCCTGCCAAGCGGGCAGGAGGTGACGCGCTACACGATGGTCAACCGCCTGGGTGCGAGCGTGAGTCTGTGCGACTATGGCGCGATCATCACATCCATCTGTGTGCCGGACAAAGAAGGCCATCTTTCGGATGTGGCGCTGGGCTTTGACCATCTGGAAGGGTATCTCAAGGATCACGGTTGCATGGGCGACACGGTGGGCCGCTATGGAAACCGAATCGCCAAAGGGCGCTTTGTGCTTGACGGCGTGACCTATCAGCTCGATTGCAATAACGGGGAGAACCACCTTCACGGCGGATTTCAGGGTTTCAGCAGCAGAGTGTGGGAAGCACAGGCCGAAGAAGGAGAAGGGTTTGACCATGTGCAGATGCACCGCGTGAGTGCGGATGGCGAAGAGGGCTATCCGGGAGAGCTCGATGTGTGCGTGAGCTTCACGTGGGATGACGACTGCAACCTGATCATCCGCTATCAGGCGGAAACGGACAAGCCGACGCTGTGCAACCTGACGCAGCACACCTATTTCAACCTCGCCGGACACGATCACGGCACGATTGCCGACCATGAACTGATGGTGGCTGCGGATGTGATCACGCCGGTAAGGGACAGCGGGCTGATTCCCACGGGCGCATACATGCCGGTGGCAGGCACGCCGTTTGACCTGCGCAATGGCCTGCTGCTGGGCGAGGGCCTTGCAAAGACGCAGGCGTGCACGCAGATGCGCTACGCAGGCGGCTATGACCACAACTTTGTGCTGCGCAAGGGCGAGACGATGGGGTTGGCTGCACGGCTTCGCCATGCGAAGAGCGGCCGCGCGATGGAAGTGCTCACCGATCAGCCCGGCGTACAGCTCTACACCGCATGCGCAACCGAGTATGACGGTGGAAAGGGTGGCGCGCATTACGGGCAGTACAGCGCGCTTTGCCTGGAGACGCAGCACTGCCCGGATTCGCCGAATCAGCCGCAGTTTCCCGGAACGACGGTGCTGCGCCCGGGCGAGCGTTACGACAAGACGACGATCTACGCCTTCCGCGTGGAGAAGTGAGTAGTATCCGGCAAGGGCGCTTTTTCGAAAAGATTATCATGACAGGGCCGTCTCTCGCAAAAGAGAGACGGCCCTGCCAGGCTGTCAAAAAACCCTTCCGGGAGGTTTGGAGGGCCGTAGCCCTCCAAATGCAATCCGCATCCGGCGACATGTGCGGCGGATGCGGAAGCCTTGCGCAGCAAGGTTTCCTTGCGCTGTTTCCCGCCCGGGAGTCCCGCAGGGACGAGAGGGAAACAGCGTTCAACTCTCGGAAAAGGACGCCGTAGGCGGACTTTTTCGACACGCTGACAGGGCCGTCTCTCGCAAAAGAGAGACGGCCCTGCTTTTGCGCTACTGCCCGCCGAAGGAAAGCGCCGGAATCAGGTTGCGCAGACCGGCCAGAAAACCGCCTCCACTGGCGACCTGGGCCAGCTGCACGGCCTGCTGGCCTTCCAGCCAGACGCCCTGCTGGAGAAGCTCTTCGTGAATGGGAATGATGCGGTAGGTATAGAGCACACCGGGCTGTGCGCTGACGTCGGTGTAGGAAAGGTTTTGACCGCTCTGACCGATCAGCTCTGTAAGAATCACGGATTCCCCGACTGCATCGCGCTGGATGCGGTAGCGTGCGGACGAAGTCGCCTTGAAGTGCAGCTCCGGGTAGCCGCTGGTATTGTGGGCGACGTAGAAGGATGCAGGCGCCGACGGCGCATCCCACACGTCAGAAACGGCATACGGCCTGTTGGAGACCGTGAAAACCTCGGAGATGCGGTATTCCTTGGGGGTGGAATCGCTGGCGAGCATCACGGAGCCGTGGGTGGTCAGGGCGCGCTTGTCGAGCGTCAGCCAGACAAGGCCGTCGGGCTGGGTGAATTCGGGCTTATCCCTGTCGGCGTATGCCTGTTTAAAGAAGGCGGCGGCAAGCGTCGCAGTGTTGCGTCCGCCTGTGATGCCGTTGGGGATTTTGTGCTTTGCATCGGTCTGGTCAAAGCCCATCCAGACGGTGACGGAGATTTCCGGGTTGTACGCGGCCATCCAGATGTCGCGGTTGCCACCGCTCATGGAGACCGTGCCCGTCTTGCCGGCTACCGGGGTATTAGCGGCCAGCATGCGTGTGCCCGTGCCGCTGGAAACCACGGATTGCAGCATGGAGGTCATCAGGAACGCATTCTGCTCGGAGATCACCTGTTCGCTTGTCACCTCGCGCTCAAAAACGATATCGCCGCTGGAAGAGACAATGCGTTCCACACAGAAAGGCTCATGGTAAACGCCTCCGTTGGCATAGGGCACATAGGCGGCGGCGAGCTCTACCGGCGTGACGCCGTAGGTCATCGAACCCAGCGCGAGGGAAAGGTTGCTGTCGCTGCTTTCCGTGGGGATGTGCATTCGGTTGAGGTATTCCACGCCCGCGTCAATGCCGATCTCCTCCAGCAGACGCACGGCGGTGGTGTTGAGCGAATTGCGCACAGCCGTGCGCATCGTCACGCGGCCGTAGTAGCGGCCTCCGGCATTTTGCGGGGTGTAGCCGTTGAAGCTGGTCTTTTCATCCAGCAAAACGGAGGCGGTCGTGTATCCCAGCTCAAGGGCGGGGCCGTATACGGCCAGCGGCTTGAGTGCGGAACCGGGCTGGCGGCGCATCTGCGTGGCGCGATTCAGGCCGCGGCGGACGGAGTAATCCCTGCCGCCAACCATGGCCAGCACCGCACCGCTTTGCGTGTCCACCACGGCCATGGCGCTCTGAATGGGCGTTCCGTCGGATGCGTTGGCAGGAAAATAGCTGTTATCCTGGTACAGGCCGTCTGCAATGGCCTGCAATTCTGCATTAAACGCGGTGTAGATTTCAAAGCCGCCGCTGATGACATCGTCCGCCGACAGCCCCAGCAATTGCTGGCTTTCACGCAGCACCTCATCGACGTACCAGCTGAAGACCTCCGTCTGCGTCTGCTCGGCGATCACCCAGACGCTTAGCGCCTTGGCTTCCTCGCATTCCTCCTGCGTGATGAAGCCGTTTTCCGCCATGGTATTGAGGATATAGGTGCGGCGGGATTTGTTGGTCTCCGGGTTGGTGTGCGGCGCATAGGCGGAAGGAGCCTTGATCGTTGCAGCAAGGGCTGCGCTCTGCACGAGCGTCAGATCACTTGCGTCCACGTCAAAATACGCGCGTGCGGCGGCCTGGATGCCGTATGCGCCTCTTTCGAAGTATACGGTGTTGAGGTACATTTCAAGAATCTGGTCCTTGGTGTACGCATGCTCAATCTGGAAGGCCAGGTAGATTTCCTCAAGCTTGCGGCGAAGCGTCTTCTCTGCACTCAGGTGTGTGAGCTTGGCGAGCTGCTGGGTGATGGTGCTGGCACCCTCGGCCAGGGAACCGCTTCGCAGGTTACTGCGCAACGCACCGAATATGCGGTAGATATCAATGCCGCCGTGCTCATAAAAGCGCAGATCCTCCGCTGCCAGGAACGCCTGCTGGGTGTAGAGCGGAATCTGGGACAGGCTGACGACGGTTCTGTTTTCCACACCGCGCAGTTCGCTCATCAGTTCGCCCTGGGCATCGTAGATGCTGGAAGTCTGTGCCAGCGCATTGAGCTTGCTGTGATCCAGCTTTTGCCAGTGTGCGACGTCAAAGATCAGAAAAAACGCGGCGGTGAGCACGATCAGCGTGCCCAACACGGTGCCGCAGATGATCAGAACCCGTTTTTTCTTCACACCCGGCTCCTCCTTGTTCATGATGGCGGTTTGACTTTGTTTTTCCCGGGAAGGACGGAATTATGCATGGTTTCGCGCATGAAACAGCGGATTGTTGCCATATGCTGTATAGATGGAAAACGCTCATGCGAGAACCGCGGGAGGGATTGTATTGCTCAAAGCGACAAGGAGCGGCGGCGTATTGACGGTCTGCCTCAGCGGCGAAATCGACCACTGCGTATGTGAATCTCTGCGCGGGGAGATCGAGGCGCTGCTTGAGGACGCAGGCATCACCAAGCTGGTGTTCGACTTTTCAGACGTCACATTCATGGACAGTTCCGGGGTCGGCCTGATCATTGGCAGGTATAAAACGGTGAATGCGCGGGGCGGCGTGACCAGCGCAAGCGGATTGCATCCACCGGTGGACCGGCTGTTTCGTCTGGCTGGTCTGCACAGAATCATTCAAATTGAGCCGTCGGGGGGGCAGACAAACACATGCACAACCACATGGAACTGACTTTTTCGGCCGTTGCACAGAATGAGGCGTTTGCCCGCATGGTGATCAGTGCATTTCTCATGCAGGCAAATCCGACGCTCACGGTCATATCGGAGGTGCGCACGGCCGTCAGCGAGGCTGTAACCAATGCTGTGGTGCACGCATACGGCGCACAAGGGGGAAACATCGTGCTGCGCGCGACGCTCAGTGGCAGCAGGGTGGACGTGGAGGTGGAGGACTTCGGCTGCGGCATTGCGGATATTGATCAGGCGATGCAGCCGTTTTACACTTCGCAGCCGGATACGGAGCGCACAGGTATGGGGTTTGTGTTGATGCAGTCGTTTATGGATACGCTGAGCGTGCACTCGGCGGCAGGAAACGGCACCATCGTGAAAATGAGCAAATCCCTTGAAGAACAGCCATCATGACAGAGGAAAGGCAGGCAGGCTGGCTGGCCCTGGCCCAAAGTGGCGATATGCAGGCGCTTGAACGCCTGCTGGAACCATACCGCCCGCTGCTGTATGCGCTGGCCAGAAGGTTTCACGGCAGTGTGCTGACTGCACAAGAGCTGGTGCAAGCGGGATATGTCGGGCTGATTGAGGCCGTTCACCGGTATGATGGATCGCGCGGCACACGGTTTATCACCTATGCGGTGCCGTGGGCACTGGGCGAAATGAAGCGCGCACTGCGCGAGTCCGCCCAAAGGACGCTTTCGCTGGAAGAGGAGACGGGCCCGGAAGCGGGCCGCACACTGCGCGATACGCTCACGGGCGCAGAGGGCATGAGCATTGAATCGCTGGATTTGCACATGGCCATCGCTCAGCTGACCCAGGAGGAGCAGAGCGTGCTGCTGCTGCGCTTTTACCAGGATAAGACGCAGAAGGAGACGGCGCAAGCGCTGGGCAGGAGCCAGGCGCAAATCTGCCGGATCGAGCAGCGTGCGCTGGACGGATTGCGTGCCAGGCTGGCCTAAAGCAGAAGAAGCAGGAGCAGCTGCATGACCGCTGCCGCAACCACCGCACGCAAAAGCCCGAATGCGACGAGCTGGGGCATGTGAATGCCCAGTGGGCGCAGAAAGAGCAGATTCTGGGTGAGAATGGACAGGCTACTGAAGCCAGAAGCTGCGGCCATTGCAACGGCTGTGACATTGGGGGAAAGAGAGGCGCTGCACAACGCGTGAAGCCCGCCGGATACCTCCAGCGCGGCATGGAGGACTGCGCCGGGGGCGCCGTGAAGCCAGGGGAGCAGCGCGCAGCATCCGGCGGCCATTACGCTAAAAAACACGATGCATCCGCCCACATTCAGGATGCTCTCCACGCTCATGGCGATGGGATTGGCGGAAGGTGGGGTGGAATGCGGCGTTTGGACATGTCCGGTGGCAGGCTGTTCCCCGCGCGTGATCAGCCCGGCGACGGCCATTGCTGCAGCCGCGCCTGCCAGGTGTGAGATCAGCAGCAGACGGCAGACGCGCGCATTTTGTACCCAGGTGTTGGCTGTGCTCAGCAGAAACATGGGGCTGATGGTTCCCGTCCATGCGGCGAGCATGGTCACTTGTCTGCGCGTGAGTGTGCCCATGCAGGCATACACGGATACGACCGCTGCCCCGGAGGGAGAGCCGCCAAGCGTACCCAGCCCGATGGCGGCAGGCATGGCCGGCAGTCCGGTGCGCTGGAGCCGCGAGGCAATCAGCCTGCAAAAGACCATATAGGGAAAGAGGCTGGGCACCACATCCAGCCCCCATATGCGCAGCGCTTCCCGGGCTGCGCTGCCCGTGACCTCCGGCAGGGACAGCATGACGCCGATCATCAGCGTGCACAGTGCGATTATCATGGCCGTTTTCACCTCGAGAGAGCCTATGCGTTTGTTCCCGAGGCGTAGACCATGCCGGTTGCGGTGCTGGTTTGCCGGTTTTACCGCATTTTTTGAGAAAAACAGGCGAAAAGTGAGGTACTCCTGTTGCATGGAGGACAAACTGCGTGCTATAATATTCGCCGAAGTCCAATCAACCGGGAGGTTTTTTTATGTCAGGCCATTCCAAGTGGGCAAACATCAAGCATAAAAAGGGCAAGGCAGACGCAGAGCGCGGCAAGATCTTTACCAAAATCGGCCGTGAAATCGCCATTGCGGTGCGCGACGGCGGAAGCGATCCGGCAATCAACGGCAAGCTGCGCGACGTGATCGCCAAGGCCAAGGCCAACAACATGCCCAACGAGAACATCAAGCGTTCTATCGCCAAGGCGGCGGGTGAGCTGGGCAATGTCAACTACGAGGAGATTCAGTACGAGGGATATGCGCCCGGCGGCATGGCTGTGATCGTCTCTACCGTGACGGATAACCGCAACCGCACGGCATCGGACATTCGCCATATTTTTGATAAGAACGGCGGTTCGCTGGGCACCAATGGCTGCGTGTCCTACATGTTTGATCACGTGGGCATGATCGTCATTGAGCGCAAGCCGGGCATGGATGAGGATGAGGTGATGATGGCTGCGCTGGATGCGGGCGCTTCCGACGTGGAAGCGCTGGAGGACAGCTTTGAAATCACCACCGACGTAAGCGATTTCTCCGCTGTACGCGAGAACCTTGAAAAGGCAGGGTACACGTTCCTGAGCGCCGAGCTGACGATGGTGCCGCAGACCACCAATGAGATCACCGATCCCGAAACGGTCGAGAAGATTCAGAAAATGCTGGAGATGCTCGACGATCTGGACGATGTGCAGGACGTTTATCACAATGGCGAGC
>DVJV01000060.1 GCA_018716525.1 Candidatus Ventricola gallistercoris | reverse complement strand
CCTTGCGCGGCGCGGCACAATTTGCTATACTCATGCCGATTCCCTTTCAAAGGAGAAAACCCATGGACACGCTGACCCCCGACTGCGCGCTGCAAACCCTTCTTTCGCGCATCCAATCGCTTTCCCCACGGCAAAGGCCCGCACTGGTGGCCATCGACGGCATGGCTGCCAGCGGCAAAAGCACGCTGGCCGCCCAGCTTGAAGCGGCCATAGGCGGCGCGCAGACCGTCCATATGGACGACTTCTTTCTGCCAGAGCCGCTTCGAGCACAGGTGCGAAGCCGCCTGCTCGCCAACGCCGATGTCGAGCGTTTTGACCGTGAGGTGCTCACGCCGCTTGATGCGGGCAAAGACGCCATCTACCGCCCGTTTGTCTGCCATCCCGTGCCCGGCCTGCTGGCGCCCGTGCGCATTCCGGCGAACACACGCGCCGTGATCATCGAAGGGGCATACAGCCTGCATCCGCTGCTCGCCCCGCGCTATGACCTGCGCGTGCTGATGACCATTTCAACGCGCACCCAGCGAGCACGCATCCTTGCCCGCAACGGGGAGGCCATGCTTCACCGCTTTATAGCAGAATGGATTCCACTGGAAAACCGGCACATTGAAGCGCACCGCCTTCATGCGGTTTGCGACGTGCGCATCGACGTGCCCTGACGTCCGCGCGTGCCGGGCCGCTCAGGCCTTTTTGCCCGCAAAGCCCCGCATGCCGATGTGGTCGATGTGCAGCGCACCAAAGGAGAACAGCTCCTGCGTCGCCAGATTCCATTGGTCCGGCACGGAGAGCTCGCGCGGCTCATGCGCATCCAGGCCGATGATCACCTGCACCCCCTCCTGGCGCACGATCTCAAAGAACTCGGGATGCGGGTAGCTCTTTCTGTGCGTAAAATACGAGATAAACCGGTCATGCACGTTGTATTCCATCGGCATGGCCTTTTCTTTGCACGCCTGGCACAAATCGCGCGCGGCGGCGCGGCAGTTCTCATCAAACCGGGGATAGCTGCGCATGAACAGATCCGGGTGCGCCAGATAGGCGAACAGGCCGGTCTCTATCCCCCGCACGGTGCTCTCCACATAGCGGCGCAGCTCGCCCGGCGTGCGCGCCGAGCCAAAGTACATGCCCGTCTCGTCGGAATGCTCGTAGTGGTTGCCCAAAATCAGGTAATCGAGCGCATGCTCATGTGCCACATCCTCAAGCCAGCCGATGTAATCTTCAAAGTACTCGCATTCAAACCCCACGCGGATGCGGATGCGATCCTTGTATTGCGCCTGCAGCGCGCGGATGCTTTTGAGGTACTCCTCCATCTGGGAGACGTGCATGCGCACGTGCGGGTGCGCATAACCGGATGCATACGGCCAGGGCATGTGATCGGAAAAACCCAGCTCATCAAACCCCTGCGAGAGGGCGGCAAGCACATATTCCTCGTCCGTTCCCTCCGCGTGGCCGCAGCGCGCCGTGTGCGTGTGATAATTGGCCTTCATCGCTCTGCTCCTTTTGTCCGTCACACGATGCCGATGCGCGTGCACGGCACCCGCCCCTCGACCAGATCACTGATGCGGTGGCGTCCGTGTCCGATGATCACCGTGGTTCCACGCATTGCGGGGCCCAGCGCATACTCGAGCTTGGCGTGCGCGCCGTTTGCCCCCGGGCGGGATGAACCGACGCAGTGCGTCTGCAACTCGCGCACCTTCTTTTCAAGCGACTGCGCGTCCTTTGCCAGCACCTCGCGCACCAGCGTGCCGGGGTCCTTGGGTTCGGCATAGATGCCTTCCGTGGAGGTCATGATCAGCAGCACGCGCGCCGTCACCAGCCCGGCGATGACCGCCGCCGTCTCGTCGTTGTCCACACACTCGTGCACCTCGCGGTGCTCACGGCGCAGGGCCGAAAGCTCCCACTTGCGGTTCTCCGCGTCGGACACCGGATCGTTGTAATTGACGATGGGGATCGCTCCCTGATCGCGTGCCCGCAGAAACAACCGGCGGATATGCTCGCGCTTTTCCGCATCGTTGAAATGCTGGTGCTCCACAAGCACCTGGCGCACGGAATACTCCTGACGGATGAAGTGGCGGTACTGTTCCATCAGGATCATCTGGCCCTGGGCGGCATAATCGGTCTTGGCCTCCACGCTGTCGCAAGACAGTTCATACCCGGTGCGCTTGATGTAGTCAAGCCGCCCGATCTCCGCCGCGCCGCTGCTCACCCAGATCATGCCCGGGCGCAGCTCACGCCCAAGCCGCGAAAAAATATTGTAATCCAAATCGGCATCCTCGCGCCTGATGAGCGCCATGGAGCCGATTTTGCCTACCAGATCAAAATCATACTGCATACAACCATTCCCCCGTCTATTTGTGGTATTTTTCGCCTGCCGAAATCTTGAGCGCACGGTAGACCTGCTCTAGCAGCATCACGCGGGCAAGCTGATGCGGAAACGTCATCGGCGAAAAGGACAGCCTGTGCTGCGCGCGTGCCACCACCTCCGGCGAGAGCCCCAGCGAACCGCCGATGACAAACACCACCCGCCTTCCGGTATCGGTGAGCCTTTGAATCATGCCGGACAGGCCGACTGAGTCGAGCTGCTTGCCATCGATGCACAACGCCACCACGATGTCGTCATCCCGGATCTTTTGCAAAATGGCGCGCCCTTCTTTGGCCCGGATCTGAGCTTCAACCGCCTCTGAGCTGTTGGCCGGCTCCGGCAAGTCGGGGATCTCGATTTCCTCAAACCGCCCAAAGCGCGTAAGCCGCTTCTCATATTCGCCCGCCGCATCGCGCCAGTAGCGCTCCTTGAGCCTTCCCACGCAGATCAGCGCCATGTTCACGGATGCATCACCCCCGAAATCACCGCTGCAGCGACCAGCGCTACAGCAGCGGCTACAATGCTCAGCATTTCCCGCCGGTTCAAGCGAATGCCCTCCAGCGGATGTGCCGGTGCGCGCGAGGCGCGTGAGGCATACACCCGCCAGAGCACCGCATAAAACGCCATGCACCCCAGCAGACGCACCACGCAGGAGACGAGCGTCAGCCCGTCAAACAGCGCCGACATTCCTGAATACGCGAGCAAGAGGAGCGAAAGGTTGTAACACGCGTGCGCGATCATGGGGGCCAGCACAGAGCCTGAGCGCACATACAACAGACACATGAGCGCGCCAAAGAGCGCGTACAGGAAAAATGCCTCCGGCCCGCCGCTCACGTGCGCCAGCGCAAAGCACACGCTGGACACCAGTATCGCACGGCTGCGCCCCTGCCCTTCCAGCGCGCCAAACAGATATCCGCGGTAGAACAGCTCTTCGCACACCGGCGTGAGCAACGCGCTCTTGAGCAGCTGCGGCAAAAACAGCGCCGCCTGCCCGCCCACCGCCATGGAAACCGGCGCCATCTGCGACGGATGCTCCCGTTCAAACAGGCTGCGCGCCATGTCCGAAAGCAGCGTCACCGGACAGACAGACAGCACGCCGAGCAGGCACAGATAGAAGATGTGTGGCGTGGACAATACGCGCAGGCGCAAAAGCTGCCTGCGATCCCCGTCGATCACACACAATCCAAGCCACGCGCTGCCGCCAAAGATGAGCAGCGCTGCCGCGCCTTCGGCGAGCAGCGTCAACCCGGACCACAGCCCTTTTCCGCCGGCAAATGCAAGAAGCAGCCGGATCAGCGTCACACAAAAGGTCGCCGCCAGCGTCAGGAAAAGCGCCGAGCGCACGCTCACACACCGCCGCCCCCTGTGAGGCCCGTCTTTTCGCAACCGCATATCTAACTCCATTGCAATGGCCGCCTCCCCCAGGACGAGGAGCGCGGCCATGAGGTCACTTGTCGAATATGTAATCCCGCTGGATCACATAGCTGATAGAAAAGAGCACCACATCCACCGGAATCTTGATGATTGCGGCAGACAGCGGCAGCACCGTGGGCAAAAACTGCACCAGCGCCGCGCCGATGACCCCCTGCACAACCGCCAGCACATAATACTTGACCATGGAATAGCGGCCGCCACGCCCGGAGAACACCGTGTACTTGTTGAGGCGGTAATTGACCTGGGAAGAGACGATTCTGGCCAGCGCATAGCTGAACACCGGCGCAATCTTCAGCCCCAGGCACAGCCAGTAGAGCAGGTAATCCACCGCAAAGGATGTGACCGAGGAAAACAGGTACCGGAAAATGACCAGATAGATGCGCAGCGCATCGCGCACAGGGTTGAAGTGGCTGCCGGCATTGTCGTTGATATAGATGGTCTCAATCGGCACCTCATAGACGCCGATCTTCATATCCCGCAGCTTGAGGAGCACGTTCATCTCGTATTCATAGCGCTCACCCTCAATGCCGATCATCGTCTCCAGCGCACAACGCGGCAGTGCGCGCAGACCGGTCTGCGTGTCGCGCACGCTGACACCGCTGGCCAGCGCGTACACCGTTCGGGTGATGCGGTTGCCCCAGCGGCTCTTAAACGGCACATCGCCTGTAAACTCGCGAGAGCCAAGGATCAGCGTATCGGGGTGTTCATCCATAGCGTCGATCAGGCGCAGAATGTCGCGCACGGTATGCTGACCATCCGCATCCGCCGTGACGATACCCCGCAAGTGCGGCCATTTGAGCAATGCCGCATTGATGCCCGTCTTCAGCGCACGGCCCTTGCCCTGATTGACCGCATGCACAGCCACTTCGGCGCCCAGCTCACGGCACGCTTCAAAGATCTGCGCATATGCCTCCTTGCCGCCATCATCGACAAGCTGCACGCTGAGGCCGAGTTCCACCAGCTCCCGCGTCAGTGTGATCAGCCGCTCATCCGGTTTATAAGCCGGGATGAGAATGACCACATCCTTGTATTTTGTTTGATCCATGTGGGATTCTCCCTTGTATCCATTTCAGTAGTGCGCATCCGCAGATGCATACACGTGAGCAGTATACCGCCTCCGGCCATAAAAGTCAACGAAATCCGCATCTTTTAGTCGTTTGCATTCATCAATACACGCCTCTAGGCCCGGCGCATGGCACAAAAATGCCGCCCGGAAAACGCAACCGTTCCCGGGCGGCAACTGATCATCAGTCCTTCATGGCCGCTTCATAGATGGCGAGCATGTCTGCCTCATGCAGCACACGGGCAGAGCCCTTCTTGCCGCCGCACGCGGCAGCGCAGCTCTTGGCCATCTCCTCGAGCTGCTCATGCGTGGGTACAATGCCCAGGCCCGGAATCCGCGTGGGCATGCCGATGGATGCGAAGAAGGCCTCCATCGTCTCAATGCCCCGCAGCGCGGTAGCGCGCGCATCGCTTCCGGCCTCAATGCCCATCACGTTGACGGCAAAGCGCACAAAGCGCTCCAGGCAGTGATCGACCACATAGCGCGCCCAGCTTCCCCACACGGCTGCCAGACCGGCGCCATGCGCCACATCGAACATGCCGCCCAGCTCATGCTCGAGCATGTGCGAAGCCCAGTCGCCGCCGTCGTTTCCGCAGCCCGTCAGGCCATTGTGCGAAAGGCTGCCGGCCCACATGATCTCGGCGCGCGCATCCAGGTTCTGCGGATCGTCATGCAGGATCTTCGCATTGGTGATGACCGTGCGCATGAGCGCCTCGGCCATGCTGTCGGTGATCTCCATGGAGCCGCCGTTCGTGAAATAGCGCTCCATCGTGTGCATGAGGATATCCGTGCAGCCGCAGCTCGTCTGGTAGTCGGGAAGCGTGAGGGTGAGCTGCGGATTCATCACAGCGAATGCGGGGCGCGCCAGGTCGGTGTTGCAGCTGCGCTTGATGCCGCCCTCATCCTTGGTGATGACGGAGGAATTGCTCATCTCGCTGCCGGTCGCCGCAATGGTGAGCACCACGCCGATGGGCAGGCAAGCCGAAGGCACGCGTGTGTGGGCGTAAAAATCCCACACATCGCCCTCATTGGCCATGCCATAGCCGATGGCCTTGCCCGAGTCAATAACACTGCCGCCGCCGACAGCCAAGATGAAGTCGACGCCTTCCCGGCGGCACAGATCAATGCCCTGATACACCAGCGACAGGCGCGGATTGGGCACCACGCCGCCAAGCTCCACAAAAGGAATGCCTTCCGCGGCCAGCGACTCCTTGACGCGGCCCAGAAGCCCCGAGCGCACCACGCTGCCACCGCCGTAGTGGATCAGCACCTTGTGCCCTCCCTGCGCCTTGACCAGGCTGCCTACCTGGTTCTCCGTGCCGTTGCCAAACACCACACGGGTGGGCGTATAGTATTGAAATGGAAACATGGCAATTCATCCTTTCCCTTTAACCCAAGTATCGTCCTTCCACACACGCCCCCTGACCGCACACAGTCGCCCATATGCAGACAAAAAACGAATGCTCTTTAGCGACAGTATACACCCTTTATCCTCCTCTTGCAAGAGGACGCGCCCATGCTTCATCCGTTTGAGCTTTCGCCAAAACCCGTTCTCTTTTCGACCTGATCCGCCCAGGCATCAAACTCCGGCACGGAAAGCGGCTTGGAATAGACATAGCCCTGCACCATGTCGCAGCCCACGTCACGCAAGACCTCAAGCTGCTCCTGCGTTTCAATTCCCTCAGCAACCGTTGAGATGCCGATTCCGCGCGCCATTTCAACCACCGCAGCGATCACCTTGCGGCACTTCCTGTTCTCGATATCCTGGAAGAACTGACGGTCGAGCTTGATCACGTCGATGTCAAACTTCACCAGCAGCCCCAGCGACGAGTACCCCGAGCCAAAGTCATCCAGCGAGCAATGGAAGCCCAGGCGGTGCATTTCGCGGATCTGCGCCTTCGTGTTTTCAATGCCCTGTTCATCAAAGAAGATGGATTCCGTCAGCTCCAGCTCCAGCTTATCGCGCGGAATGCCATAGCGGCCTGCAATTTCATCATACGCATCCAGAAAATGCGCATTGCCAAAGTGCTGGCGCGAAACGTTGATGGATACGCGGTAAAGCGGTTTCCCCTCGCGCATACGCGCCTGCATCACCCGGCATGTTTCCTCGAAGATATACAGATCCAGCCGGCAGATCTTGCCGTTTTCCTCAAACAGGGGGATGAACTCCGAAGGATAGATCATTCCCTGCTGGGGATGAATCCAGCGTACCAGCGCCTCGGCACCACCGATACTGCCATCCTTGATATTGACCTTGGGCTGGAGATTGACGACAAAC
>DVJV01000059.1 GCA_018716525.1 Candidatus Ventricola gallistercoris | reverse complement strand
CTCCCGGGCGGGAAACAGCGCAAGGAAACCTTGCAAGGCAAGGCTTCCACATCCGCCGCACATGTCGCCGGATGCGGATTACATTTGGAGGGCTTCGGCCCTCCAAACCTCCCGGAAGGGTTTTTTGACAGTCTGAAAGGGAGTCTGAAGGAAACACCCCTCAGACTCCCTTTTTCTTTAATTCATTGAAACGCATTTTCTGCGCCGCTGCATTTTTGCAAATTGCGTAGAAGGTTTAAGGCGTCACAACCGGCTTGCCGTCCTTATCCAGCAAGGGCGTAAAGCCTGCTGCATTTCCGTTCCGGTGAAACACGTAGTGGACGCCCGTTTCGGTGTCAACCCAAATCTCCATCACATCCACAACGCCTTGCTCATAAATCTTTTTGAAGCGCTCCATGGTATGCCCTCCTTGGTTGCAGGTTTGTCCTTGGGAAGACCTTGCATCAGATGGCGCGCGTGGCGTGCATCAGCCATTCGCGCTCCTGCGCATCTTCGATCAGGCCGATGAGCGTGTCGCGCACAAAGGCGTGGTAGGCGTTGAGCTGCTCGCGCTGGCGGGGGCTCATCTGCTCCGGAATCACCGCGTCCAGGTCGATGGGCGCGCAGGTGATCACCTCAAAGCCCATGAACTGGCCGTACTCGTTTTCCTCGAGCTTGCGGCAGACGAGCTCGTTTTCGGTGCGAATGCCGTGGCTGCCCTCGATGTAGATGCCCGGCTCGTCGGTGGTGACCATGCCTTCTTCCAGCACGGTGTCCTCGCTCCGGGTGGCAGACTTATACCAGCGGAAGCTGTTGGGGCCTTCGTGCACGCTGAGCAGATAGCCCACGCCGTGGCCCGTGCCGCACCGGTAGTCGATGCCCAGGTCCCACATCGGGCCGCGGGCAAGAATGTCCAGCCCGATGCCCGTCACGCCGTACAGGAACTTGGCGTTGGCCAGGCCCAGCATGCCGCACAGCACGGCGGTGAAGTGCTTCTTCTGCTCCTCCTTGACATCGCCCAGCGCAAAGGTGCGGGTGATGTCCGTGGTGCCCTCCAGATACTGTCCGCCCGAGTCGATGAGCAGCAGATCGCGCGGCTCCAGGGCGACGTCGGTCTCCGGCGTGGCGCTGTAATGCATCATGGCCGCATGATCCCGGTAGGCGCAGATGGTGCTGAAGCTGGGGGAGATGAAGTGCGGCTGCTCCTTGCGCAGCGCAAGCAGGCGGTCGCTGACGCTGATTTCGGTCATCGGCTCCTTGCCCACGCGCGTCTTGAGCCAGTACATCAGGTGGGTGACGGCCAGGCCGTCGCGGATGTGCGCCTGGCGCAGGTTTTCAAGCTCCACGCTGTTCTTGTGCGCTTTCATGCGCATGGCCGGGTTTTCGTGCTGCACCAGCTCGGCCTTCGAGAGCGCAGCGATCAGCGACGCGGTCATCTTCTTGCTGTCGGCCATCACGCGGATGCCCGGCGCCAGATTGCCAAGCGCCTGCACGATCTCGCCATAGCCGCGCACCTGCACGCCCGAGGCGAGCAGGGCGGCGCGCAAAGCGTCATCGACCTTGGCTTCATCCACAAACCAGGTGGCATCGTTCTTGGTGATCATCAGGTAGCTCATCACCACGGGGGTGTAGAGCACGTCGCTGCCGCGCACGTTGAGCGTCCAGGCGATGTCGTCGAGCACGTTGCACACGTGCACGTCGGCCTTTTCCCGGCTCATCACATCGCGGATGGCGGAAAGCTTCTCCTGCGTGCTGCGGCCCGTGTAGCACGTCTCCAGCAGGAAGGCCTTGCCCTGGGGCATCGGGGGCCGGTCCTGCCACAGCTTTGCAAACCAGTCGCCCGTATCCGCCAGGGAAACGCCGCGCGCGCTCAGGTGTGCGCGCATCGCATCGGCGGATGCGGCGCTGACCACGGAAAAGTCGATGCCGACCGTGTCGCCTTCCTTCGTCAGCGAGTCCAGATAGGCTTCTTCGGTGGGGGTGCCCGCCGTGCCCATGCGCATGAGCGTCACGCCGCTGCCCTCAAGCTGGTTCTGCGCCTGGATGAAGTAGCGCCCGTCGGTAAACAGCGCGGCTTCCTGCCGGCCGATGACCAGCGTTCCGGCAGAGCCTGTGAAGCCGCACAGCCACTGGCGCGCCTTGAAGTGATCGGCCAGGTATTCGGAAGCATGGCTGTCCGCCGTGGGCACGATGACGGCAGCCATGTGCTGGGCCTCCATCTGTGCCCTGAAAGCGGCGATTCTTTCAGTAACCTGCATCATGATTTGATTCCTCCGTCAAAAAATGCTGAACTGCCTCTATTATACACCGCGATTTGATGGGACTCAAGCCCCTTTCTGACCACGCCGCCGCTCAGCAGACCAGCTGCTCGCACGCGCTGGAAACTAGCACGCGCAGTGCGCTGAAGAAGGTCTCGCCGATCTGGTCGATGTGCAGAATGGACAGGTACATCAGCTGGATCACGGAAAGCGCGACGCTGTCGGGCACGGCAAAGTGGATCTGTGCGCTGCTCAGCGCGGCGAAGATCTGCTGTGCCGAAGAGAGGCAGTGCGCCCGCGCGTTCTCCGAGGGGATGGCGGCGACGATCTGCGGCAGGTCCTCGCACAAAAAGCGGATGATGCCCAGCTCATGAATGGTCTCAAATGCGGCCATGACCATAGCGGCGGCGCGCTCCTTGTCGCTGCGGTTTTGAGCCTTTTGAAGCGCGTCCGTGGCCGCATGCAGGATCTGCTCCTCCCACTCGCGCGAGATTTGAAGAAACAGCAGCTCTTTGCTGTCAAAGAACTTGTAGAAGGAGGATTTGGAGATTCCCGCTTCCGCGGTCAGCATGTCGAGGGATGTCTTTTTGAAACCCGGGTCGAGCGCGTGACGCCGCGCACTGCTCAAGAGGCGCTCACGGATGGCGTCGCGCTGCTCGGCAGTGAAGGGAAGCGCCATGACCATGTCCCCCTTTCCTTTGCATTCTTCAGGGATATGCCTGCCACGCGAATCACTTTTCGATGGTCACGGTGCCGTTCATGCCGAGGCGCAGGTCCTTTCCCTGGGGCAGCGTGATGCGCACGTCAAAATAGGTTGCATTCTGACGCGTATCGCCCATGGCGTAAATCTGCGTGACCGTGCCGGAGAACGTCTCACCGGGATAGGCGTCGAGCGTGTAGGTGAGGGTGTCGCCCACCTGCACGGCGGAAAGGTCAAGCTCGTCGACATCGGCGCTCAGTTCCAGCGTCGTCAGGTCTGCGATTTCGCACAGGAGCTGTCCGCGGTAAACCTGCGCGCCGGAGGCAGTGTTCAGCAGCGACACGGCGCCATCCACCGGAGAGGCGATGGTGAGGGAGGCATCCTTGGCGCTCTGCGCGTCCACGAGCTCAAAGAGCAGGTCGCCCACGCTCACGCTGTCGCCGGGCGCCACGTGCACCGCAGCCACGCGGCCGGAGGCGGTCACCGCGACATCGTCATAGCGCTTGACCTTGCCGCGACCCGTCTCGCTGTCGCTGGGCGTGCCGCTTTCCCGGAAGCAGCGCACGGTGTCATCCACGTCGAAATTGCCGGTGAGGATCTCCACGACATACCGGGTGCCCGACACGCTGGTCACGATGCCGGTGCCCTTTTCGTTGCCGCACTTGAGGTAGAGCGTCTCGCCTGCGTGCAGGTAGCGGTTGTCGTCGTCGTTATAGGCCTGGTCGGTGGAGGCGTCGATGTAGAGCGCATTTTGCGGCTCGATGACGGCGAGGGATCCGTAGTGGGCGGCGGTGCCCTCCGCGTCGTCGCCCACGGCGGCAAACACGGCGGACACGGTGCCGCTCTGCGTCGCGTAGACGGGAATGGTGTCCATCGTGAAGAGTGTTTCGCCCGCGCTCACGCTGTCGCCCGAGAGCAGGTCAAAGGGCAGCAGCGTGCCGGCAAAGGGCGCGGTGATCTTGAACGTGTTGGGCGCGACGATGGTGGCGTTGGCCGTTGCGCCCAGCGCGGCAGTGGCGGTGAGCGTCAGGGTGAGCAGCACGGCGGCAAACAGGGCAAATTTCTTGTTCATGGCGATGTTCCTTTCTGTGCGTGATGGGTTGCATTATTCAACGGATTTGAGCGCTTCGACCATGTCGACCTTGCGCACCTTGCGCGTGAGCAGGCGCTGCAGAAGCTCGGAGAAGCAGTAGGTCACCACACAGGCGATGATGATGGAGGAGAGCGCCGGGTTGCCCGGGTAAAAGCCCGTCTCCGGCTCGCAGGAGTGCAGGATGACGTCCGTAAGCAGGATGCCGGGGTAGATGCCCGAGAGCACGCCCAGCACCGCGATGATCGCGTTTTCGTGCAGGATCAGCTTGCGGATCTCCTTTTGGTGGTAGCCCAGCACCTTGAGCGTGGCGTATTCGCGGATGCGCTCCACGAAGTTCATCAGCCCCATGTTGTAGCAGATGACAAACGCCAGCGCCAGCGCGATGCCCGTCAGCAGGGCGAACACGGTGGAGAGAGTGTCAAGCATCTGCAGCATGTCTTCGATCTGATCGGCGGGGTAGTCGATGCTGTCGACTTCATCCATGTCCGAAAGCAGGGCAAGACAGGTTTCGCTGGGCCCGCGAAGCTGGATGGAGGTGGGGGTGAAGTCGCCTTTGCGCAGCGACTCCCAGGTGGTGCGGTTGAGGTAGACGCCCTGGGACACATTGTTGTAGACGATCTGGCCGATGGTCAGGTCGACCGGCTCGTCGTCGCCGGGCAGATACAGGCGGATGGCATCGCCCACGTGCAGGTCAAGCGTCTGGGTCAGCTTATAGGTGACGGCGGCGGTGCCGGTTTCAATGGGCACGAGCGTCTCGTCTTTGCCCAGGTGCTGCATGGTCTGGTCGTCTTGCAGCACGGTCAGCGTCACCGTGCGGGTGCCGCCCTCTGCGCGCAGGGAGACGGACTGCTCCATCACGCACTCCACCGCCTCGGCATCGAGCCGGCGCTCGTAGCTCTCGCTGGTGCCCACGTCGCCCTTGAGGGTTACCAGCACGTCGTAGTTGAGCGTGCCGGTGTAGTAGTTGGTGGTCATGCGGGTGACGGAGTCCTGCAGCCCCAGCGAGGTGATGATCAGCATCGTGCAGCACAACAGCCCGATGTAGGACATGAATGTGCGCAGTTTGTTGCGCATGAGGTTGCGCACCACCATCTTGGCGTTGAAGCTGAAGCGGGACCACAGCGGCGTGATGCGCTCCAGCAGAATGCGCTTGCCGTCCTTGGGCGGCTTGGGCCGCAGCAGCGCGGCGGTGGTTTCGCGCGCGGCGCTGCGGTAGGAGAGCAGCAGAATGCCCACGCTCATGACGACCGTCAGCAGCGTCATGCCCCAGGCAGCCAGGGAGATGGGCGGGGTGAGCTGGTAGGGCATCTCGTTTTGGCTGATCAGCGCATCCCACAAGAAGAAGGGAAGCGTGTAATGGCCCACGAGCGTGCCCAGCAGCGCGCCCACAAACGACGGCGCGATGGCGTAGGACAAATAGTGCCGCCGGATCTGCCGGGCGGAAAAGCCCAGCGACTGGAGCGTGCCCATCTGAAGCCGCTGGTTGTCGATCATGCGCGAGAGCGTGGTCATGACGATCAGCGCGGCAACGGCATAGGCCAGCACCGGGAAGATGAGCGTCATGTTTTCAAACATCTGCGCGTCGTTGTTGGCGCGCGCGGTGCTCATGTGCGAGCCCCGGTCGACGACCAGCGCGTCGGGCAGCGCGGCCTCGATCTGGCTTTGCACCGCGTCGCTGTCCGCGCCGTCTGCGAGGGTGACCACCGCCTGCGTCAGCGGCAGGGAGGGCATTGCGCAGGCGTTGATGAGCATGTAGCCGTATGCATCGGGGTTGGGAACCACGCCGTCGGAAACGACGATGTACTCCGGGCTGACCACAATGCCCCGGATGATGAACGTGTACTCCTCCCCGGCGAGCTTGACGCCCAGCCGGTCGCCCACCGAAAGGCCGTGCGCCTGGGCAAAGCGCTCTTCCACCAGGCAGCCGCGCTTGTCGCTCACGCAAAGCAGCTCACCTTCACGCAGCAGCGGGATATTGATGTCCATCTCGCCGTCGTAAGCGGTAACGCTCAGGTTGACGTCGCCTTCCAGCGTGGTTTCCAGGTCCGTTGTGGCCCGGGCGCGCACGCCGGTGACCTCGGGAAGCGCTTCGATCCTGTCAAGCGACGCGCGGTCCGCGCCGCCGGGCAGCGTCACCCAGAAGTCCGCGAGGTTGTTTTCCTCAAAATAGGTGTCTGTCGTCGTGCGCACCATGCGCGCCGTGCCATCCAGCGCGGCAAAGGCAAATGTGCCCAGGGCGCATAGCGCGATGATCGAAAGAAACTGCATCGCCGCCCGGGACATATCCCGGTACAGCTTCTTTCGCAGCGTGTTTTTCACCATGCGATCTCCTCCACGCGCGCGGGATGCTCGCTCAGCTCAACGGATTCGATGCCGCCGTTTTTCACCCGGATCACGCGGTTGCCCAGAGGCGCGATCATCGCGTTGTGCGTGATGATGACCACCGTGGCATTGTGCGTGCGGCATACGTCTGTGAGCAGCGAGAGCACCTGCACGCCTGTTTTGGAGTCCAGCGCGCCGGTCGGCTCGTCGCACAGCAGCAGGGCGGGGTTCTTGCACAGCGCGCGGGCGATGGACACGCGCTGCTGCTCGCCGCCGGAGAGCTGGGCGGGGAAGTTGTTCATCCGCTGCCCCAGGCCCACCTGCTGCATGACCGTGCGCGGGTCGAGCGCGTTGCGGCAGACCTGCCGGGCCAGCTCCACATTTTCCAGCGCGGTGAGATTGGGCATCAGGTTGTAAAACTGGAAGACGAAGCCCACGTCATGGCGGCGGTATTCCGTCAGCTGCGGGCCGCGAAGGCCCGTGATCTGCTTGCCGCCCACCGTGATGGTGCCGCTTGTCGCCTTATCCATGCCTCCCAGCAGATTGAGGATGGTCGTCTTGCCGGCGCCGGAGGGGCCCAGCACCACGCAGAACTCCCCTTTTTCAATGGAGAAGCTCACATCGTCGACGGCCTTGACGACGGTGTTGCCCGTCTGATAATGCTTGCTGACATGATCAAAAGTGATATAGCCCACGGGAAGCCTCCTTACATATGCTACGCGTTGCGTAAAAACAAAATCTGGATTTGTTTTTATTATAGTTTAGCCGCTCAAACGTGTCAATACAGTTTCCGTAAAAAACGACTGACCCGCGGCAGGACAACACTCTTTACTTCTCTTTGCGCGCGTGTTATCATGGAAACAGAAGGTATATTTTTCCCGGCCCGTGGGGCCCGAAAGGAGCAGATATGCAGCCAGATATCAAGTGGCTCGATGATCCGCGCGTCTACCGCGTGGGCCAGGTCGAGGCGCACAGCGATCATGTGTACTATTCCAGCGATGAAGGCGCAAAGGAGGGGCGCAATGCGCTGCGGCAGTCCCTCGATGGTCTGTGGAAGTTTCGCTACTCGGTGAACGCCGCGTCCCGGCCCGCATCTTTTTACGAGGAGGGCTTTGATACCTCGGGTTTTGACGACATCGCCGTGCCCGGGCACATCGAGATGGCCGGGTACGACAAGATCCACTACATCAACACCATGTACCCTTGGGAGGGCCACTTCTACCGCCGCCCCGCTTTCACCGGCATGAAGGGCGCGCGCATGGAAGGTATGTTCAGCGAGGCTTCGTACAACCCGGTGGGCTCGTACGTGCGCACGTTCGATTTAGACGAAGGGCTGCGCGGCAAGCGCGTGGTCGTGCGCTTTGAGGGAGTGGAACAGGCGATGTTCGTCTGGCTGAACGGGCATTTCCTGGGCTATGCGGAGGACAGCTTCTCCATGTCGGAATTCGACCTCACGGACCATATCCGCCCAGCGGGCAACGTGCTGGCCGTGGAGGTGCACAAGCGCAGCAGCGCGGCATATCTGGAGGATCAGGACTTTTTCCGCTTCTTCGGCATCTTCCGCAGCGTGAGCCTGATCGCCCAGCCCGACGTGCACGTGCAGGATCTGTTTGTGCGTCCGCAGGTGGATGTGCAGACGCTTTGCGGCGCCGTGCGCGTGACGCTCAAGACGAGCTGCCGCGTGGCGGCCGGACAGGCGGAGTACATCATCCGCGACGGGGAGAATGTGCTTGCGCGGTGCACGCGCGACATCGCCCCGCAGATGGAGGATACGCTCGACGTGCCCGGCCAGGTCACGCTGTGGGATCACCATAACCCGCATCTGTACACGCTGGAGGTGCGCCTGTTTGACGCACAGGGCGCGCTCAAGGAGTTTGTGCCCCAGCCCTTCGGCTTTAGAAAGATCGAACTGCGCGACAAGATCATGCTGCTCAACGGCAAGCGGCTGATCCTCAACGGCGTCAACCGCCACGAGTGGAACGCGCGCACCGGGCGCTGCATCACTGATGCGGACGAGGAGCGCGACGTGCAGATCATGCTGAAAAACCACATCAACGCGGTGCGCACGTGCCACTATCCAGACCGGCTTTCCTTCTACAGCCTGTGCGACCGGCACGGCCTGTACATGATGGCCGAGACCAACCTGGAAACGCACGGCACCTGGCAGAAGATGGGCGCGGTGGAGCCGTCCTACAACGTGCCGGGCAGCATTCCCGAGTGGGAGGGCGCGGTGCTCGACCGGGCCAGGAGCAACTTTGAAACGTTCAAAAACCACACGTCTGTGCTCTTCTGGTCGCTGGGCAACGAGTCCTACGCGGGCGAGGCGCTGGCCAAGATGAACGCCTACTTCAAGCAGGCGGATCCGGACCGGCTGGTGCACTACGAGGGCGTGTTCCACAACCCCGCCTACAAGGACAGGATCTCCGACATGGAGAGCCACATGTACTCTTCGCCTGCGGCTGTGCGTGCGTATCTGCAAAACGATCCGCCCAAGCCGTTCATTTTGTGCGAGTACATGCACGACATGGGCAACTCGCTGGGCGGGCTCAAGTCCTACATGGATCTGCTGGATGAATTCCCCATGTACCAGGGCGGATTCATCTGGGATTTCATCGACCAGGCGATCCTGGTGCGCGACGAGGTGACGGGCCGGGAGGTCATGCGCTACGGCGGAGACTTCGACGACCGGCCGAGCGACTACGAGTTTTCCGGCAATGGCATTGTCTTTGCCGACCGCACCGAAAAGCCCGCCATGCAGGAGGTAAGGTATTACTATGGCTTGTACGACTGAGAAGCTGCGCCTGATCTTCGGCGATGTGACGCTGGGCGTCGCGGGAGAGGGCTTTCACTACATCTTTTCCTATCAGACGGGCGGACTGGAGTCGCTTGTGTGCGGCGGCCGGGAGTGGCTCTACCGCACGGCCAAGCCCACGTTCTGGCGTGCGCTGACGGACAACGACCGGGGCAGCAAGTTTCACCTGAAGTCGGGTATGTGGATGGCGGCGGATGCGTTCATCGGCTGCAAGGACATCGCCGTCAGCGTGGATGGAAAGCGGCTCGGCAAGCCGATTGCGCCTAAGAGCAACCGCTTTGGCTGCGACGAGCGGGCCGAGCGCCTGCGCATCGCGTTTACCTATGAGACCCTCACCGTGCCTGCGGCACAGGCGGTGGTGACCTACGACGTGGAAGCCGGCGGGCGCATGGTGGTGACCTGCGCCTACAAGGGGAAAAAGCGCCTGCCGCAGTTGCCGGTCTTCGGCCTGCGCATGATCATGCCCACGGCCGCGCGGGGTTACCGTTACGAGGGTCTCTCGGGCGAGACGTATCCCGACCGCATGGCCGGGGCGGTGCACGGGGTGTTCGACGTCGAGGGGCTGCCTGTGACGCCGTACCTGGTGCCGCAGGATTGCGGCATGCACATGGAAAGCGACTGGGTGGAGGTCACGCGCGACACGTCGCTTTCCAACGCGGACAGGGCGCACTATGCATCGCACCTGCGCATTGCGAAGGTGGATAAGCCCTTTGCCTTCAGCTGTCTGCCGTACACGGCGCTGGAACTGGAGAACGCAACCCATCAGGAAGAGCTGCCGCCTGCCCGGCGGACAGTGCTCTGCCTCTACGGCGCGGTGCGCGGCGTGGGCGGCATCGACAGCTGGGGCACGGACGTGGAGAGCGCCTACCACATCGACGCGCAGGGAGAGATCACGTTCTCCTTTGCGGTGGAGCCGTGAGAGAAGAAAGTCAATAAATAAGAGGAGGAAATGCCCATGGTGATTTGCGATACGCACTGCGATACGCTGTATATGCGCGCGCTGGAACCGCAGAAGACGCCTTGCGTGACGATGGAGGCCATGCAGAGGGGCGGCGTGAGCTTGCAAACGTGCACGCTGTTTGCGGGCTCCCAGGGCGTGAGCGGCCATCCGTATGAGAAGGCGATGGCGGAGTACGCGGCTTTTGAGCGCCTGCGCGATACGGAGGGGTGGACGCGCGTTCACTCTCCGCTGGAGGCGGAGGAAGGCAAGGTGAAGATCCTGCTGAGCGTGGAGGGCGGCGAAATCTTCGAGGGCAGCGTCGCGCGTGTGCAGGAGTTTTACGAGCGCGGCGTGCGCATGGCGGCGCTGACCTGGAACAATGAAAACGAGATTGCGTCCCCCGCCAAGGAGGGCGGGAAGGAAGGCATCAAGCCCGCGGGCTGGGCGATCCTGCGCGAGATGGCGAATCTCAGGATGGCGGCGGACACCAGCCACCTCAACGAGGCAGGATTCTGGGATCTGATCGATCACCACAGCCAGCCGCCGATGGCCTCGCACTCCTGCGCCAAGAAGCTGTGCCCGCACTTCCGCAATTTGAGCGATGAGCAGATCCGCGCCATGGCGGAGTGCGGCGGCTGGATCGGGGTGAACTTCTACCCGGCGTTCCTCTCGCCGTCCGGCAAGGCGAGCGTTGCGACGATCTGCGACCACATCGACCACATGTGCCAGCTCGGCGCGCAGAAGCACGTGGGCTTTGGCAGCGACTTTGACGGCATCGAGACGACGCCCGTGGACTGCAAGAGCCCGGCAGATGTTCCGGCCATTTTGAATGAGCTGCGCCGCCGGGGGTACAGCGAGGAAGCCGTTTCGGATATCGCGGGCGGGAACTTCCTGGCCTACTACCGCCGCCTGGGGTGGTAAGGGTTTCATTAAGGCGGAAAGAAAGAGGGGAACGCAATGCTCGCCAGCGTGTGCAGCATGGGCCTGATGGGCATTCAGGGGTATCCGGTGACGGTGGAGGCCTATAGCGCAGACGGAATGCCGATGTTTGAGATCGTCGGCCTGCCGGATGCCGCCGTCAAGGAGAGCCGGGAGCGCGTGCGCGCGGCCATGGCGGCCTGTCAGATGGCGTTTCCGGTGGCGCGGCTGACCATCAACCTGGCCCCGGCCGACGTGCGCAAGGAAGGCCCCGCGTATGACCTGCCCATAGCGCTGGCGATTCTGGCGTCGATGGGCGTCATTGACGGGGATGCGCTTGCGGGCATGGCAGCGGTGGGGGAGCTGTCGCTCTCCGGCAGCGTGGTCGGGGTGCGGGGCGCGCTTTCCATGGCCATTGCCGCGCAGGAACACGGGATCAAGGCGATCATGCTGCCGTCGCAGAGCGCGGGGGAGGCCGCGTGCGTGGAGGGGATCGACGTGCTGCCGGTCTCGCACCTGAGCGAGGCGATCGAGCACCTCAAAGGCAAGCGCCGCCTGACACCGCTTAAGACGGTGCCCTATGCCAGGCTGCTGTGCGAGCGCAAGGCTTCGGTCGATTTTGCCGATGTGCGCGGGCAGCGCAGCGCCAAACGCGCGCTGGAGATCGCCGCGGCAGGCGGGCACAACGTGCTGATGGTCGGTCCGCCTGGCAGTGGCAAGACGATGATGGCGCGCTGCCTGCCCGGCATATTGCCGGATATGACGCTGGCTGAGGCGCTGGAGGTCACGCGCATCCACAGCGCGGCAGGCACCCTGGAGCCCGGAAGCGGGCTGAAGATAGAGCGGCCTTTCCGCGCGCCGCACCACACGGTCAGCGCCGTGGCGCTGGTGGGCGGCGGGGCAAAGGCGCGCCCCGGGGAGATCAGCCTGGCGCATGACGGCGTGCTGTTTCTCGACGAGCTGCCCGAGTTTGACCGCACCGCGCTGGAGGCGATGCGTCAGCCGCTGGAAGACGGGTTTGTCAGCGTCGTGCGGGTGAATGCGCAGGCGCGCTATCCCGCCCGGGCGATGCTCGTGGCGGCGATGAACCCCTGCCCCTGCGGGCAGCACGGCAGCCGCACGCAGGTCTGCCGCTGCACGCCCCGGGAGATTGCGCGCTATATGGGGCGCATCTCCGGGCCGCTGCTGGACCGCATCGACATCCGTCTGGAGGTCTCGGCAGTGCCGGTCAGGCAGATTGCCGAGAGTGCGCCGGAGGAACCCTCCAGCGTCATTCGCGCGCGCGTGCAGGCCGCGCGGGATGTGCAGCGAAAGCGCTATGCGAATGAGGGCGTGCGCTGCAATGCGGAGCTCTCTGCGCGCCAGATGGAGATATTCTGCCCCATGGATGAATCGTGCCGCGATGTGATTGTGCGCGCGTGCGAACGGTATCACCTGTCCATGAGGGCGGTGAGCCGGGTGACCAAAGTGGCGCGCACCATCGCGGATCTGGCCGGCCAGGAGCGAATCGCGCGGGAGCATGTGCTCGAGGCGCTGCGCTTTCGAAGCGATGAGGAGCAAAGCGGGCTTTGATTGCGGCCCATTTGGCCTAAGAAAGGCCAAATCGAAGCGAAAACCGACAGGTAAGCCTTGCAGGCTGCATGAAGACAAGAAATGCGCTCTCCCGGTCTTGGGAGCGCATAGACTGCCCCCAAAACCCTTTTGGGAGGTTTGGAGGGCCGGAGCCC
>DVJV01000058.1 GCA_018716525.1 Candidatus Ventricola gallistercoris | reverse complement strand
AGCGCGCATCTCATAAAAATGCAATAGGATTGAATGAATATTCGAAACTTTTTTCATTTTTCAGCAAAATACCCCTATTTTATACCGATCCATGCGGTATCCGGCGTATACAGATATGCATAATATTGTATATTTCCAGGCCACATGCTTCTGCGACGCCCGGTGCGCGCAATTGACAGCCCGCGCAAAATACGCTAAACTGAGTAGGTTGCACATAGACGCAGATTGCAAGGCAAAGAGGCAGATATACTTGAGAATTCTGGGCATCGACCCCGGTCTGGCCACGATGGGCTGGGGGGTCATCGAGTCGGACGGGTACCGCCTGAAGCTGGTTCAGTACGGTGCGCTGCTGACCTATCCGCGCGACACGTTCCCCACGCGGCTGCGGTGCATTCAAACGGGGGTGCAGGGGCTGCTTGAGACGTTCAAGCCCGATGAAATCGCGTTTGAAGAGCTGTTCTTCTCCAAGAACGTGACCACGGGCATTCAGGTGGGCGGCGCGCGCGGGGTGGCGCTGGTGGCCTGCCAGGCCTACACCGACAAGCTCTTTGAATACACCCCCATGCAGATCAAGCAGGCGGTCGTCGGCTATGGCGGCGCGGACAAGCACCAGGTGCAGGCGATGGTGCGCATCCTGCTGGGCCTGCGCGAGATTCCCAAGCCGGATGACGCGGCGGATGCCGTGGCCTGCGCCATCACACACGCGCACGCCGGTTCGGGGCGCGAACAGTTCAAAATCAGGTAGGGATGAGGCTATGATCGACTTTATCGAAGGCATTGTGGAGAGCAAAGCGCCGGGCGAGCTGGTGATCAGCGCGGCAGGCGTGGGCTATCTGCTCCAGTGCTCCAACAGCACGCTGGCCGAGGCGCCGGCCAAGGGCGAAAAATGGCGCTGCTATGCGGTGCTCAACGTGCGTGAGGACGCCATGGAGCTCTTCGGGTTTGCCAGCCGCCAGGAGCGGGCGATGTTCCGCCGCCTGTGCCAGGTGACGGGCGTGGGCGCCAAGACCGCGCTGGGCGTGCTCTCCGCGCTGTCGCTGCGCGATCTGTCGGTGGCCATCGTCATGGGCGATGTCACTGCCCTCTCCCGCGCGCCGGGCATCGGCAAGAAGACGGCGCAGCGCATCGTGCTCGAGCTCAAGGACAAGGTCGAGCAGCAGGATGTTTCCGCGCCAAGCGGCGCCGCGCCGGTATCCGCCGTGGCCGGAAGCGTCGAGCGCGAGGCGCAGGCCGCCCTGCAGGCGCTGGGCTACACGTCGGCGGAGGCTGCGCGCGCGGTCAACCTCGTGCGCGACCAGGCCACGACGGTCGACCAGATCATCATGCTGGCCCTGCGTCAGATGGGCTCCCTGTGATGTCGGGGGCGCACACGCCAAAGGAGAGTACACATGAATCTGCCAAACGATCCGGTCATGCTGCTGAGCGTGATCAACACCAAGCTGCGCGATGCCTATGCGTCGCTCGACGCGCTGTGCGAGGATATGGGCGTGGCGCGCGGGCAGATCGAATCCGCGCTGGGCGGCATCGGGTATACATACGACGAGCAGCGCAACCGGTTCTGCTGAGCCGGCGCTGCCAAAGGCCGGGGAAGGCGTCCGGGATGCCCGGGCGGCATTTTTCCCTTTTACACGGAGCATACGGCTGCTTGCAGCCGCGGGATATGAGGTGATCCAATGGAAGAAGAACGGCTGGTGATGAGCGGTTTCCGCGAGGAGGACGACGATCAGGAGAGCAGCCTGCGTCCGCGGACGCTGCGCGAATACGTGGGCCAGCAGGCGGTCAAGGACAGCCTGAACATCTACATCCAGGCAGCGCGCCAGCGGCGGGATTCGCTGGATCACATTCTGCTCTATGGCCCGCCGGGCCTTGGCAAGACCACGCTGGCGGGCATTGTGGCCAGCGAGATGGGCCAGAACATCCGCGTGACCAGCGGCCCGGCCATCGAGCGGGCGGGCGATCTGGCCAGCCTGCTGACGAATCTGTCCAGCGGCGACGTGCTCTTTATCGACGAGATCCACCGCCTGTCGCACGCCGTGGAAGAGGTGCTCTACCCGGCGATGGAGGACTATGCGCTGGATATCATGATCGGCAAGGGGCCTTCAGCGCGCAGCATCCGGCTGGATCTGCCCAAGTTCACGCTCATCGGCGCGACGACGCGCGCGGGCTCGCTCTCCGCGCCGCTGCGCGACCGCTTTGGCATTCTCTTCCGGCTTCAGATGTACACGACCGACGAGCTGATGCAGATCGTGCACCACTCCGCCTCCGTGCTGGGCATCAGCACGGAGGAAGACGGCGTGCGCGAGATCGCGCGGCGCAGCCGCGGCACGCCGCGCATTGTGAACCGGCTGCTCAAGCGCGTGCGCGACTATGCGCAGGTGCGCGGCGACGGCGTGATCACCCTGCAGATGGCGCGCGAGGCGCTGACGCTGCTGGATGTCGACGAGCTGGGGCTCGACCGCGTGGACCGCACGATCCTGACCACGATGATGTGCAAATTTGACGGCAGGCCCGTGGGGCTGGACACGCTGGCGGCGACCACCGGCGAGGACGCCGTGACCATCGAGGACGTGGTGGAGCCGTACCTGATGCAGCTGGGCTTCATCATGCGCACCCCGCGCGGGCGCATCTGCACCCAGGCCGCCTACGACCACATGCACATTCCCATGCCGAAGGAGCGCCAGACGCGCAGCGAAGGCCAGCTCTCCATGCTGGACTGAGTCCTCCGCGCCAGGCGATCCGATCCTTTGCGACAAACTCAGGAGAACCACCCATGAAGACAAGCGATTTTGACTACGAACTTCCGCAGGAGCTCATCGCGCAGACGCCCGCAGAGCCGCGCGACAGCAGCCGCCTGCTCGTCTACCACCGGGACAGCGGGCAGATTGAGCACCGCGTCTTCCGCGACATCACCGATTACCTGAACCCCGGCGACGTGCTGGTGATCAACCAGACGCGCGTCATCCCCGCCCGCCTGTACGGCGTCAAGGAGGGCACGGGCGGAGCCATCGAGTTTCTGCTGCTGCGCCGCCTGAACCTGACGGATTGGGAGGTCATCCTCAAGCCCGGCAAGAAGGCCAAACCCGGCGCGCGCTTCGTGTTCGGCGAGGGCGAACTGACCGCCGAGATCCTGACCGTCAGCGAGGACGGCGGGCGCACGGTGCGCTTCTTCTACGAGGGCGTGTTTGAAGACGTGCTCGACCGGCTCGGCCAGATGCCGCTTCCCCCCTACATCCACGAAAAGCTCGCGGACCGCACGCGCTACCAGACCGTCTACGCGAAGATCGACGGCAGCGCCGCCGCGCCGACGGCCGGGCTGCACTTCACCCCCGAGCTGCTGGAGCGCATCCGCGCCAAGGGCATCGACATCGTGCCCGTGCTGCTGCACGTGGGGCTGGGCACATTCCGCCCGGTCAAGGAGGAAGACGTCGCCGACCACCACATGCACAGCGAGTACTACGAGGTGACGCCCGAGCAGGCGGAGGCGATCAACGCCGCGCGCGCCCGCGGGGGCCGGATCGTGTGCGTGGGCACCACGAGCGTGCGCACGCTGGAGACCGTGGCCACACAGGACGGCATCGTGCACCCGGGCAGCGGCTTTACGCAAATCTTCATCACCCCCGGCGTGCCCATCAAGGCGGTGGATGCGCTGATCACCAACTTCCACCTGCCGCAAAGCACGCTGCTGATGCTCATCTCTGCCCTGATGGGCCGCGAAAACGCGCTGCGCACCTACGAAATCGCGGTCAGGGAGCGCTACCGCTTCTTCAGCTTCGGCGACGCGATGCTGATTTTGTGAGGCCGCCACGAGCGCCGCACATGTCGCCGGATTCGGATTGCATTTGGAGGGCTTTAGCCCTCCAAACCTCCCGGAAGGGTTTTTTGACAGTCTGAATCCGGGCTCAAACCGATGGTTTCAGCCCGGATTTATTTTTATTCGATTGGATCGCTTGACAGGCCGCAAACGAAGGGGCTTTCTATGCTTAAGCCTTTATCCTGCGCATCTTCATTTCTGCTGCGCAAGGTATGCCATAAACGCTTCCCTGTTCTCCTGCGGGGTCGTTGTCGGGCGCCCCAGGTCAGCCCTGGAGCCAATCTTTGCTTTGACTTCGATCATCGCCAGCTTCTCTTCGCTGCGCGCTTGTTCCAGCGCTTTGACAAGCGCCTCACGCTCTGCCACACTGTATACCTTCTCATAGCCGCAGGCCTTTGCCACTCCGGCAAGATCGATCTGCCCCATGACCGTCGGCATGCCGCCAACCGTCTCGTGCGCGGCGTTGTTGATCACAACGTGAATGAAATTCTTCGGCTTGTTCGCGCCAATGACCGCCATCGCGCCCATGTGCATCAGCGCGGCTCCATCGCCGTCGATGCACCAAACGCGCGTGCCTGGCTTTTGCGCGGCAATGACCAGCGCAATGGATGAGCTGTGGCCCATCGAGCCTACCGTCAGGAAGTCAAGCCGGTGGCTCTGGCCATTCGCCTCACGAATTTCAAACAACTCGCGCGACGCCTTGCCTGTCGTCGATACAATCACATCTTCGCCAGACACATCGGTAATGCAGCGAATGATCTCCTCACGCATCATCGCATTTCCGTTGCTGTATTCTACCTTGCCGTCATACGTCAGTGCGCCTTTGCGCACCACGATGGCCACATTCTTTCCCTCATCAAGCAGCGTCTTCCACGCCTCAAGCTGTGCCGCCAGTTCCTTTTCTTCCGTGTCCTTGGAAAGGATAAACGTGGAGATCCCCATATCCTCGAGCAGCTTCACGGTTACCTGGCCTTGGAAAATGTGCTGCGGCTCGTCGTGCACGCCGGGCTCTCCCCGCCAACCCACCACAAAGATGCAAGGGATGGCATACACCTGATCGTTGAGCAGCGAGGCCACGGGATTGACAATGTTGCCGATGCCGCTATTTTGCATATACACGACCGGCACCTTGCCCGTCGCCAAATGATAGCCTGCCGCCAGAGCCGTCGCATTGCCCTCGTTCGCCGCGATCACGTGATGGTGTACATCGATGCCATATCGGTGCATCAGCGCATTGCAAAGCGACTTGAGCTGCGAATCCGGCACGCCGGCATAAAACTCGCTGCCAAGAATTCGAATCAAAGCCTCCGCGTTCATAATGTCTCCTTCAATATTTCATGGTAGAGCTGATCAATGGTCTGCTCCGTGAGCGGCATGGGGTTGTTCTTCAAGCGAACGGGATTCACCGAGCGTTTGAGCAACTCAAAGTCCTGCCCGTGTGCCCGCACACCAGGCAATTGCATTGAATCCACAATGCGCTGGAATTTTTCCGCCGCCTCAAGCCTGCCGTCTACCCCCATCGCCGCGGCCAGTTCGTCAAACACATTCTCCAGCGTCATCCAGCCGTTTGGTTTTGCCCCCGGCGCGCAGGCTAAAACCATATGCTTCCAGAGTTTGGCGACACACAACGCTGCCGCGTGCCCATGCGCGATGCCATACAGGGTCGTCAGCTTGTAGCACATCGCATGCCCTGCCGTCGTCTGCGTGATGTTGATCGCCTTCCCCGCCGTGTTGGCCGCCCAGAGCATCCCTTCGCAGTCTTCCACCGTGCCTGCGAGATACCCATCCATGTGACGCAAAATCTGCTCGATTGCGTCTTTGGAATAGGTCATGCTCTCGCGCGTCGCGTTCACCGACCAGTACGATTCGATCGCGTGGCAGAATGCGTCGAGCATCGTGGCCTTTTTTTGATAGGGGGGAAGCGTTACCAGCGCGCTTGCATCCATCAGGACAGCCTCGGGAATGGCGCTGTCATCTGCAATGGATTGCTTCTCTCCGTTTCGGTAGATCACGGCAAAGCGCGTAGCTTCGCTGCCCGTTCCGGCCGTCGTGGGCATCGCCATGAGCGGGATGGTGTTGGGCACGATCTTCTGCGCAAGATAATCGCTGTCTTCCTCCATGTTGGAAAAAAGCTTGATGCACTTGGCTACATCCAGCGCGCTTCCCCCGCCCACAGCGATGATCGCCTCGCATCCGGCCTCATGAAACAGACGAACGCCCTCGCAAACCGACTCGTAGCGCGGATTGGGCTGAAAATCCGAAAACACCGTCAGCTTCACAGCCTGCGACTGTTTCAGTTTCTCAAACCACGCATTCACTTTTAAAAACCGAACCGACTGACCGCAAACAAGCATCACGCTGTGAATGCCCTTATCCGCCAGCCACCGTCCCACCTCGCTATAATCCCCATCCGGACGGAGAATCTGCTGCTTTATCATTCGGATTCCTCCGGAATCAGCGTGATGATATCCTTGATAGGCATGCACATATCGTCGCATTCCTTCGCGCGATGGTGTTCCAAGATGGTCTTTGCCGCCTTCTGCATCGCCGGGAAGCCCGTGCGCGTAAGCTGGTTGGCATAGATGACGATATTCACCCCGCGCGCCTTCCACTCTTCTTCCGTCACCGTGTTAAACGATGTGGGCACAACAACGATCGGGGTCGTCTGATCCTGCGCGCGGTACTTCTCCACAAATTCAAAGATCTCCGCCGGGTCTTTCTTTCTGCTGTGGATCATGATCGCGTCGGCACCCGCTTTGGTGTACGCAAATGCGCGATTGAGCGCATCCTCCATGCCGCGCTCAAGGATCAGGCTCTCGATGCGCGCGCAGATCATGAATTCACGCGTCTTCTGCGCCTTCTTACCTGCGGCAATCTTCGCGCAGAAATTTTCGATGGTATCCTGCGTCTGTGCCACTTCCGTGCCGAAGAGCGAGTTTTTCTTGAGGCCCGTCTTATCCTCGATGATGACCATCGACACGCCCATGCGCTCCAGCGAACGCACGGTGTAAATGAAGTGCTCGGTCAGTCCGCCGGTATCGCCATCAAAGATAATCGGTTTTGTGGTGACCTCCACAATGTCGTCAATCGTTCTAAAGCGCGATGTCATATCGACCAGCTCGATGTCGGGCTTGCCTTTCGCCGTGGAATCGCACAGCGAACTGACCCACATCGCGTCAAACTGGCGAACCTCGCCATTTTCTACGACCTGCGTCTTCTCCACAATCAACCCCGTGATACCGCTGTGCGCCTCCATCACGGTCACAAGCCCTTTGAGCGCAATCTGCATCCTCAGTGCAGCACGGCGCACATCCGGCAGCGCGCGCTGCGAAGAAAGCCGCTTTTCAATCTCGTCGAATTTCTGGTCGTGCATATAGGGATATTCGACCAGCTGGCCGCCATAGCTCGCCAGCACGCTGACAACCTCGTCCCGAATCGGCTTTTGCACGCCCGTACACCAATCGTCGCCATGGACAACGAACGTCGGGCGGTACTTTTCAAGATTGTCGCGATAGCTCAGCGTCTCCTGCGGCACCACCTGATACACGCCTGCGATGTTTTCAAACATGGCACGGCGCTCGGTATACGGCACCAGAGGCATCCTCTTGTACCGGGCGACCGCTTCATCCGTCATGACGCCGATGATCAGTCTGCCCAGATGCTTCGCCTTCTGGATAATCGCCATATGGCCGCTGTGCAGAATATCCGTAGAAAAGCACAGGTACACCGTGCGCTGATGCAGGCGCTTGATGGCGTCCATCACGACCGCCAGATCCTGCGGGTTGTCCACCTCACAGCAAAGCCGCTCATGCACATCCAGCGGCAGCAGATTCATCCGGCTGCTCACCGCATTGAGCGCCTTCTCGGCGTAACAATTTACCTCATTGCGCTCGCAGAAAGCCTCCATTTCACCAAGCCACTCACGCCAGTCTGCCTTCATCATCTTGTAGAGCGGCTGTGCGGCCTGCGCGGAATTGAAAAATTCGACGCCGACGTTGACGATCTTTCCATCTCGAATCTCGGCCTTAAAATCCTTCTGCGGCAGCTCTGCCGTGGAGGACACCGTCATGCAGCTTTGCCTGCTGGCAAGCACGTCGTCAAGCACGCTATCCTCAAACACGAGGTCGCCATGCATCAGCAGGATATCATCGTCCTTCAGATACGCCCGTGCGCAGTAGATGGAATAGATATAGTTCGTCTCCCTGTAGGCAGGATTATTCACAAACGTGAAATGGAGCGGGAGCTCAAGCGAGCGGCAATAATTGACGAGCACACCGTCAAACAAACCGGTCGTAATCACGATATCGGAAATACCACGCTCGCTGAGCATCCTGAGCTGACGGCTCAGGATCGTCTCCGTGCCCGCGATTTCGGTCATGCACTTGGGATGTTCGGATGTAAGCACGCCCATGCGGGACCCCACACCCGAATTCAAAATCAATGCTTTCATAGGTTTCCCTCTCCGCCTTACGCGTTCTTGCGGCTCCTGATCTTTTCCTGAATTGTCTCAAGCAGATACTGAGCCGACACCTCGCCGCTCCTGCCAAAGTTAGCAATATAGCGGCTGCGAATCCCGGCAATGGCACTGCGGCGGCTTTCATCCCCGAGCAAATTCCTGATACGCTCTGCCAATCCCGTCATATTCTTCGGGTCGACGCGAATGCCTATCTGGTCGCGCAGCGCAAACTCGAGCGGCTCAATGCCCAGCTTTGTGTATTCCGGATTGTTGATCTTTGGCGGCGTGTCGATAAACACGCACGGCCGCTCCGTCACAAACGAGAATTCATAAGCCGTGCCGGACCAGTCGGAGATGACCACATCCGAATCAAAGATCGACGTATTGCTGGTGAAATCCAGTTCGAACTCCAGATCGCCGCCCTTGTAATCCTGATACCGGTTCACAATTTCCTGCATTCTGGGTCCATAACGCTTGACGTACTCCGGATGTGGGCGCACCACGATCTGCATTCCCTTTCCAAGCAGCTCATCGAGCATCGGCGTCAGGCAGGAATCCAGAATGTTATCCTCCTGCCACGACGGCGCAATAAGCACTTTCGGCCTCTCCCTATGCACCTTGGGCATCTGCTGATAGGCATCGTAGAGCTTCTCAAGCTGGCCATAACCACAGGAAATCAGCTTCTTGGCCGGCAAATTGTGCAGCTCTTCCTGCTTGCGAATTTCCGCAAACTGGAAATCCCCCACGCACAGGATCGTGTCATAATGATCCAGCGCACCCGTATGCAGCACCATGTGCGTGCTCAGCGGGTAATGGAACATGTAGACATATTCAATGTCCTTTTTCATGTAGCTGCGCTTGTAGTGGTAGTTCTCCAGATCGCTCATCGTCATAACGACGACGTCCGCCTCCAGCTTCATGAACAGCGTGATCAGCTTCTTGGGGCCGATGTAATAGGCTTTGATCCGGCTCTCCTTTTCCGCCAGCTTGAAAATCTGATCGTTCGGATCACTGGTGACGTAATGGATCGTCAGGTTGCTGCTTTCAAGCAGGCTTTGGATCGTCCTCTCAAAGTACTTATAAAAGCCGTTGCTCTCCGAATAGAACACGATGTGCTTATTGAGCACGGAGAAAAAGCGCTTGTAGTCTGCTTTCTCCCTGCGCACATTCTGTGGATTGCGCTTGCCTCCCACTTTATCTACCGACTGATACTTTGCAAGCTCCTCTTTGGTGGCCTCAAGCTCCGCATAGTCGATATGCGCTTGCGGTTTATAGACCTGATTGAGCACAAGCTGCTGCACAATGGTAAACAGGTTGCTCAGCACCCAGTAAAAACCGACACCTGCCGGCACCATGAATCCCAGCACGAGGCTCAGTCCCACGGAAAACGCCATCGAACCCATCTGCCCGGCCTTGCCCTGCTCGCGCTGCAGCGGATTGAGCACATTCTGCGAAAGGCTGAGCACCACACTGGCAAGCCCTGCCAGAATGGGCACGAGCAACAGCACGCCGCCATCCGTCATCGGCACGCCCGCAAGGTTAAAGCCCAGAAAGCCCATATGCATGTTCTGCATGCGCGCAAGCATCGCGGCATCCATGCCATCCAGCGCGGCAAAGGCAGCCGTTTCACCCGCATGCTGCACAAAGTTGAGCGCCAGCAGCTCCGCAGAGCCGGATGCCGCATCAATGCCGCCCATCTGTGCAGCCAACGCGACAACCGCCTGCGACAACGACTGATCCATGCCCAGAATGTAGCTCAGCGGGTGATAGATCACCTGAATCAGACCGATGAGCAGTACAAGCTGCACGCCAATGGGCACCAGTCCGCTGAAAGGATTGTATTTTTCTTCCTTGTAGAGCTTGGTCTGCTCATCGGCGATGCGATCCTCGTCGCCGAAGTACTGAATCTTCAGCCTGTTGATCTTCGCCTGAATGCGCACCATCTTGATGCCATTGGCATGCACCCACAGCGACACCGGAAACAGCACGACCTTGGTGAGCAAGGTAAAAAGAATCAGTGCCAGTCCATAGTTCTCCAGCAGGTCATAGCACAGCTTAAGCAGTGCCCCAAGCGGTATGCCGATCATTTCCATCACGGCTTTTTCATCCCTTCTGCGTGCTTACTTCTTTTCGCCCTTCGTAAAGGAAATATCGTCGCTTTCCACTTCCTTATTGGCATTCTCGTCGATTCCCAGCTTATTGGCGACCTTCTTTTTCGCCTTGCGCCAGTAAACAGCCACCGCCGCGCCGATGGCCACGGCCACGCCCGCGACAGCCTGGATCAGGAACGTGGTCGTGGAGGGATCAATGTAGGCGCACGCGGTCTGCGTGGACATCAGCAGGAAGCAGAAGGTGAAGTAAGACGTAAGAGCAGCCATCATTTTCTTGTTCATGTTATTTTCTCCTTTTTCATTTTCATGTTATGTGAATTCTAGGAATTCCATCGTTATGTGTCCACCACAGTTGAATGAAATGGAATAAACCTCTGTTTCACCGCTCCCCGCAAATGAATCCCATGAACAGATGTCAAAACAGATTTGA
>DVJV01000057.1 GCA_018716525.1 Candidatus Ventricola gallistercoris | reverse complement strand
CAGACTGTCAAAAAACCCATCCGGGAGGTTTGGAGGGCTAAAGCCCTCCAAATGCAATCCGAATCCGGCGACATGTGCGGCGGATTCGCAAGCTTGCGCAGCAAGGTTTCCTTGCGCCGTTTCCCGCCCGGGAGTCCCATAGGGGCGAGAGGGAAACGGCGTAAATCTCGGAAAAGGACGCCGTAGGCGGACTTTTTCGACACGCTGAGCCGCGCCTTTGATTTTCAAAGGCGCGGCTGTTTGTTTTCAAAATAGAGGGCAAATCGGCTCTGCCCAGAGGGTTATGCGGTTTGTCTGCTGCCGCACTGCCGCATGCGCATTCTTTGCCAACTGACAAAGCCGTAGAGGTCGTTGGCCAGAAAAGCCATGAAACACACGACCACCGAGAGGTAGGCAGGGCTTTGCAAAGCGGCCAGGCTCCACAGCAGGATGAGCACGAGATCGTTTGCGGCGTAGGCAAGGGCAAAATACGCGCAGCGCCGGAATGTCAGGTATACCGCGATAAAGCTGGTGGTGACGGAAACCGTGCTGGGCACGATGTTGGCCGTTCCGAACGCTTTGAGAATGTGGTAAAACAGCAGCGTCACCACACCGCTGAGCGCGACCATGAACGCGGCTTCACGCCAGCTGATGCTCCCGACTTTGACTTCTGCGTGGTTGCCGTTATAGGGGTTGCGCATCCACGTTACAAGGGAGAACGCCGCCATGGGGCCTGTCATGCCCACGTAGGTGATCATCTCGCCGTAGTAGGCAAACTGCCAGGAGATGATGCCATACAAGGCGCTGAAAGCGATCATCAGCACCTGACCAAACGGATTCCCCTTGGCGCAGTAAATCAGCGAGGTGGCGCCCACGAGAGAAGCGGCAAGCGTCATGTAGTTGGCGCGGTTAAAGTATAAAAACGAGATGACGATGCACAGCACCGACGTTGTCCAGAGCGTTTTTTCCGTCCGCGTAAAGTAGTTGAGCTTATGCGCGATTTGCACGGCTTTTCCTCCTTAAAAACAAAGGACGCCTTCGTCGCACATCTTCTAAGACCTAACGATGTGCAAGCGAATGCGTCCGCATTCCCTACCCGGTGGCAGGTGGAATTTCCGCGCAGTATGATACCACATGACCGGCCTTCTGTCAAGAATCGGATGTCATCACGACCTGGCCTGTATGCGGGGATGCAGGGGAAAAACGCGGCATCTCAGGCGGGCAGCGGAAAAATGCATGCAGGCAAAGCGCGTTGAGAAAACGCGCCCGGTGTATTCTGCCATTGTGCGCCAGAATGCGGGGAGCATGACAGGAACTGGGATGAGAGAAGCTGGCGTGTTTGGTTGACGCGGTGCTCTTTGCGCGGTACAATGGTTGAAAAGACTACGGGCTTTGCCCTGAATGGGGAGCGACTTTGATGCAGTTTACGCCAATCGATCTTGACCAATGGAACCGGGCGGAATACTACCAGCATTTTATGAACCGGGTCATCTGTTCGTATTCTGCGGTGGTGGATCTGGATATTACCCGCCTGAAGGGGCAGCGGCTGTATCCTGCCATGCTCTGGCTGTTGACCCGGACGGTCAACCAGATGCCCGAATTCCGCACCGCCCTGCGCCCGGAAGGGCCGGGAATCTACGACGAGATGCACCCGGCCTATACGCTTTTCAATGATCAGGGCAAGAATTTCACCTGCGTTTGGACGGCTTACCGGGAGGACTACCGCGCCTTTTTGCAGGCCTATGAAGAGGATGTGGCGCGCTATTCCGGATCGGCGCGCTATGTGGCCAAAGAGGGGCGGCCGGAGAACAGCTTTGATGTCTCCATGATTCCCTGGCTTCACTTTACTGCGTTTAACCTCAATGTCTATGGCGATGGAAAGTATCTGCTGCCGATCTTCACCATGGGAAAGTTTGAAGACAGAGAAGGCGGACGGTTTTTGCCGCTGGCGATACAGGTTCACCACGCTGTTTGCGATGGGTATCATGTTGGCCGTTTCGTGCAGCTGCTGCAGGAAGGCATTCGCCATTTTTGAAGGCTGCTTCGCAAGCTTGATCGAAGAAAAGGGATATTGGAACCGGCTTGCAGCCGTTACTTGCGGCGCACATGCTGTCGCAGATAGACTTTTTGGCGCGCTGGAGCGCTCATCTGCATGGATGGGCGCTGTTTTATTTGGGGGGGCATAGTCTGGTCTTTTGCCGGGCAGGCAAAGGAAGCAGCCTGTCGCGTTTGGCGCATGCAGAGAGCGGGTGGAGCCGCCCATAGACGGAGAAAGCATGGGCATATAAGAAAGGACGCACTCAGCATCTGACTGAGTGCGTCCTACTATGGCGCAGAAGGAGGGATTTGAACCCTCGCGCCGCTTATCGCAGCCTACTCCCTTAGCAGGGGAGCCCCTTCGGCCTCTTGGGTACTTCTGCATGACCGAACACGACGAATATGAATGGCGGAGAGAGAGGGATTCGAACCCCCGGTACCTTGCGGTATCACTGGTTTTCAAGACCAGCGCCTTAAACCACTCGGCCATCTCTCCCGATCCAACTGAGTCAACGTTATTATTATATGCGAGAACCCGTAGAATGTCAAGCCTTATTTTCCGATAGAAAACGGGTTTAAGGGAAATAAATGCAAAATGCCGCTTTGAAGCGAAGCAATGCCCCGCGCAGAACGGAAGGCGAAGAGGGGAAAACGCACCCAAGAGCATCTGGAACATAAAGTGTTCATAGGGCCTTTTGTGCAAGCGTACGAGCCGCTCGTGCGGGGCAGGCGGATGACTGGTTGCCCCCTGAGGAAGCGCGAAAGTTTGCTGCTGGTGGCCTGTGCGCCAAGCAAGAAGGCCCTTGAAGAAGCGAAATAAAGGCGGATTGAAGATGGCGGCGGCGGATTGCGCGGTCTGGCAGAAAAGAAGGGAAAACAGCATATGGCTGATTGCGTTGTGCGCACGGGCAATCGCGCGGGACTCAATGTGCGTGAAGCCCAAAGCAAAAGAAGCAGAAAACTGGGCGTGATTGAAAACGGCGTAACCATCAATGTGGTGCGCTGCAATTCGGACTGGGCGACTCTTTTGTACCGGGGCAGCCCGGCATTTGTACAGGTGCGGTACCTGGCCCAACCACCTGCTGCAAACGGGGAAGGTCTTTGGGCCGGAGATACGGCGGTGTGCAATGCAAAGCGGGTCGCCATTTGCGATGCCGCGAATGGCAAGGAGAGCGGGAAGTACCTGGAACGGGATGAACGCGTCACCGTTTCTGATCAAGCGCTTGAGGACGGCGGATACTGGTATCGCATCGGCAAGGGACAGTGGGTGCTCGGAGCGGCCCTGACACCGTCGGGGGAACAAGCAGACGACGAGGACACCTGCGCCATGGAGGCAGTTGTGGAGACGAAAAAGCATGGCACAGGGGGCGCACTGAATCTGCGTGCGGAGGCATCCGGAAGAGCCAGGGTGGTGGCGGCCATTCCGAATGGGTCGACGATCTGTGTGGAATCGCTCGAAGGCACCTGGCTGCCGGCACGGTATGGCGCATATACCGGCTACGTGAAGGCTCAATTCGTTGCAGGATCGGAAGCTTACCAAGAAAAAGAAGGCACGGATGGCACGGAGCCGTCAGGCGGAGCGCAGAAGCCGGATGCCCCGGACCAGAGTGTGGAGAAACCAGGTGGATTGCCAGACGCGGGCGAAACGCTGATCCCGGACAAAGAACCGGATCAAGGAAATGAAACGCAACCGCCGCAGACCCCGGGCACATCCGGCGAGGATTCTACCATGATTCTCTACGTGTTTTCTGCGGAGCAGGCCGTGACGTATGCGCTTAACCACTCGGATAACTCCAAATCGGGCCCTTGCCCGCTGCGCAACCGGATATTCAGAATCAGCGACGGCAAAAACGATTGCGCAGATTTTGTTCATCAGTGCATCTGCGCCGGAGGCGTGCCGATGTTTGACGGATGGTTTTACCGTCTGCCCGGCATTCCGTCTGGCTGGGCGAACAGCAAGTGGGCCCTGACCCACAGCGGCCTGGAAAAGCTCAAGGGAAAAGGCTGGATTTATCCGGTGGCGTATGACGCCGTTCAGCCTGGCGACCTCATCTACACCTATAAAGCCAATGCAAAGCCCACACCGTACACCCACGTAACCCTTGCCGTCAGCGGCAATGTGACGGAGAATGGCAAGTTTGGGTGCAGAGTGTGCGGCTACACGGCCAATCAGCACGATGCGTTCAAACAGCTTACGGAGAAAAACTGCGAGTGTTACCGCGTTTATCCGGCGTTTGCCGGGGATGGAACAGAGAAAAAGGTCTATCTGCCGCTCACGGGCAGTGGAGGCTATGTCCTATCCCCTGAGACGCCCGACGATGACGCGCGCTGACCGGCTGCTTTAGATCGATATCACTTCCTCTTCCTCAATTCATACTTTTTCAATCGACACACAAAAATGGAGTCCGGGAGAAGATGCTCCCGGACTCCATTCTTTTCTTTGTATGCCCAAAGCAATTGGGGCTGGAATCAGGCTTGCGCCGGAGCGCCGAGCACGTCCTGGAGGGCGGCGACAAACGCGTCCATTTCGGCATACGTGACGATGAGCGGCGGCGCAATGCGCAGCACGTTGCCCGCGGCTGTGCCGACGACAAAGCCACGCTCAAGCATCTTGAGCACCACCTGTTTGGCAACGCAATCATCCGTGAGCTGAATGCCCAGCAGCAATCCCATGCCGCGGACTTCCACGATCTTGTCGCTGGAGAGGGAGCGAAGCCGGCTCATCAGATGAGCGCCCTTTTCCCGAGCCACAGCGGCAAAATCGTTGTCGATCAGATAGCGCATTGCCGACAGGGAAACGTTGCAGGCCAGCGTGTTTCCGCCGAACGTGGAACCGTGGTCGCCAATGGCGATGGCAGAGGCAACTTTTTCGTTGGCGAGCACCGCGCCAATGGGGAAGCCGCAGCCCAGCCCCTTGGCGCTGGTCATGATGTCCGGCACCACGCCGTACTGCTCGTAGCAGTAGAGCGAGCCTGTGCGGCACACGCCCGTCTGCACCTCGTCAAAGATCAGCAAAATGCCCTGCTCATCGCACAGTGCGCGAACGGCGGCAAGGTAGGCGGGATCGGCGGGGGTTACGCCGCCCTCACCCTGCACGGGTTCAAGCAGCACGGCGGCCGTCTGGTCGTCCACCGCGCTGCGCAGGGCCTCGATGTCGTTGTAGGGAATCTGCGAAACGCCGCTGGGCAGAAGCGGGCGGTAGGGCTCCTGGTAGTAATCGTGCCCGGTTGCGGCAACCGTGGCCAGCGTGCGCCCGTGGAAAGAGTGGTGCGCCGAGAGAATTTTGTAGCGGCCGCTGCCCTGGGCGTAGAAGTATTTGCGGGCCAGCTTCATGGCAGCCTCGTTGGCCTCTGCGCCGGAGTTGGAAAAGAATACCCGGCTTGCAAAGGTGTGCTGGCACAGCAGGGCGGCCAGCTCGGCCTGGGGCTGCACGTAGTAGAGGTTGGAGGTGTGCAAGATGCCCGTCTGGGCCTGGGCCATCAGGGCGTCGGTGACGGCGGCGTGGTTGTAGCCCAGCGCATTGACAGCAATGCCGGCAAACAGATCCGTGTAGGCCTTGCCGTCCTGGTCGTAGAGCGTGCTGGCTTCGCCGCGAACGAAGCAGACGGGGAACCGCTCGCCAAACACGCCCAGAAAATACTGGCTGTCAAGCGATTTGATTTGAGAAAGCTCCATGCTAAACTCCTTGTCGTTGTTTCGGGAGGGAAAAAGGCGGTGCGCCTCACACGTTGAGCCCCGCCGTCTCCTCACAGCCGGTCATCAGGTTCATGCTCTGAATGGCAGCACCGGAGGCGCCCTTGCCCAGGTTGTCAAACAGCGCGCAGACGGTCATCCGCTCGTCGTTTCCGGTGACGATGAGGTCAAGCCCATCCCAGCCCGCGCGCGCATTGGCGGAAATGAAGCCGCCCATGTCGCTTTGTGTGCTCAGCGGCAGCACCCGCACGAGCTTTTGCCCGGCGTAGGCGTCGGCGTAGCACTCGTGCAAGGCAGCAAGCGAGGAGATGCTGGAGAGCTGACCGGCGCTCAGCGGCACGCTCACGAGCATTCCCGCGTAGTAGTCCGCGACGATGGGGGTGAAAAGCGGCGCGTTTTTCAGACCGCAGACCGCCTGCATCTCGGGCAGGTGCTTGTGCTGCTGCGTCAGCCCATAGGGGCGCGGCGCATCCAGCGCGGTGTCGCGCGGCTCGGCGTCGTACTGGGCGATCATCTTCTTGCCGCCGCCGCTGTATCCCGTCAGAGAAAAGCAGGAAAGCACCGCATCGGCGGAAAGCGCGCCGCAGGCGACGAGCGGATACACGCAGGCGATGAATCCCGTGGCGTGGCAGCCCGGGTTTGCGATGCGCTTGCCGGTGGCGATGGCCTGCCTGTGCGCGGCGGACAGCTCCGGGAAGCCGTAGGCCCAGCCCGGCACCGTGCGGTGGGCGGTGGAGGCATCGATCACCCGCACATGGTCATTGTCGATGAGCAATACGGCCTCCTTGGCCGCCGCATCGGGCAGACACAGGAAGGTGATGTCCGATGCGTTGATGAGCCGCGCGCGCTCGGAAGGGTCCTTGCGCAGCGCAGGATCGATGCTCAGCAGCTCAATGTCCTCGCGTGCCTTGAAGCGCTCAAAGATCCGCAGCCCGGTGGTACCCTCGCTGCCGTCGATATAAACCCTGGTTTTCATGGCGTTGCCCTCCTTGATGATATGTCGTTGCCTGTGCGCGCATGCTTACTGCGCGTGGCCGGGCAGTACGGGCGCGGACTGCGGCGCCGAAGCGTGAGGCTGCTCGAACATGGTGCCGATGCCGCGGTCGGTGAAGATCTCCAGGATGATCGGGTGGGGAATGGTGCCGTTGAGTATGTGCACGCGGCGCACACCCTTTTCAATGGCTTGCACGCAAGCGGTGACTTTGGGAATCATGCCGCCGCTGATCGTGCCGTCGGCAATCAGCGCGCGCGCCTGGTCGGTCGTCAGCACGGGGTAGAGTGTCGTGGGATCGTTTGCATCGCGGCGGACGCCGTCGATATCGGTCAGGTAGATGAGCTTTTCGGCCTTCAGCGCCGTGGCAATGGCTGCGGCTGCCGTGTCCGCGTTGATGTTGTAGCTCTGGCCGGCATCGTCCGTGCCCACGGAGGAAATGACGGGGATGTATTCATCTGCGCAGAGCGTTTCCAGCAGCTTCGTGTTGACGCCGATGATGTCGCCCACGTGCCCCAGATCCACGCCGTCAGAAAGAGGCGGCTTTTTCTTGACCTTGATCAAACCGGCGTCCTTGCCACACAGGCCGATGGCTTTTCCGCCGAGCATGCCGATTTCCGAGGCAATGTTCTTGTTGAGCTTGCCTGCCAGCACCATCTGCACGATTTCCATGGTGGCGTCGTCGGTGATGCGCAGGCCATTGTGGAAGGTGCTCTTGACGCCCACACGGCTGAGCATGGCGTTGATCTCCGGGCCGCCGCCGTGGACCAGAATGGGGTTGATGCCCACGTACTTGAGCAGCGTCACATCTTCGAGAATCTTGTGGGTCAGCAGGTCGTCGACCATGGCATTTCCGCCATACTTGATGACCACGGTCTTTCC
>DVJV01000056.1 GCA_018716525.1 Candidatus Ventricola gallistercoris | reverse complement strand
GATGCGCACCGCCAATGAAATCGCTGCGCTGCACGATCTGACGAGCGTCGTCTACACGTTTTCGTCGCATCCCATGGCCACGTATGCGCCTGACCGCGTGCCGCTGCAGCTGGAGACGCGCTCAGAAAAGGTGTATGCGATCGCCCGGATGGGCGTGGATGTGGCGGTGCTGCGCCCATTTGACGCGGCATATGGCGCGCAGACGCCGGAAGAGTTTGTCCGTACGTTCGTCGATGCGCTGCATCCGCGGCATGTGGTGGTGGGCTTTAACTACTCCTTTGGCGTCAAAGGTTCGGGCAAGCCGCACGACATGATCCGCTTCGGACGGATGTTTGGGTTTGAGACGCATGTGGTGGGCGAGGTGTGCATCGGCGGGGAGCCGGTGTCTTCCACGCGCGTGCGCGCCGCCGTGCTGGCGGGTGATATGGAAGGCGCCTGCCAGATGCTGGGACGCTATTATGCACTCAGCGGCGTGGTCATCCGCGGCAAGCGCCTGGGCCGCAAGCTCGATTTTCCCACGGCCAACCTGGCCTGGCCGCAGGGCAAGGCCATTCCGCCGCGGGGGGTATATGCGGCCAAGGCATATACCGGCGGGCACTGGTACACGGCGGCGGTAAACATCGGCACCCACCCGACCGTGCCGGATGGACCGGCCACCATCGAGGCCAACCTGCTTGACTACCAGGGCGGAGAGTTCTACGGCGATCACATGCGCCTGGTGCTCTGCACACGCATCCGCGGGGAGCGCAAGTTTGAGTCGCTTGAAGCGCTGCGCGAGGAAGTCATGAAAAACCGGGAGCAGGTGCGCGCCTACTTTGGCGGGCGAGGCGGCGCACAGACGGCGTCTTCCCTTGAGTGACGGTCTTTCGCGCCGGTTTGCCGCAGAGGGCGCAAAATCGCAAAAAATTCAGTTAAAATGAAAAAAAGACGCGGAAGTTCTGTTTACAAAGCGGAACTTCCGTGTTAAAATATTTGTCGGTCTGAACCGTATGCGCAGGCGATCGAGTCTCCAGACGTTTGCCTATGCCTGCGGCGATTGGCGATATCATTTGAATTGGAGGTCTTTATCCATGGATAAGGCAATGAAGGAAGCCATCATCAACGAGTATGCCCGTCACGAGGGCGACACCGGTTCCCCCGAGGTGCAGGTTGCGCTGCTGACCGCTCGCATCAACCACCTCAACGATCACCTGAAGGATCATCCGAAGGATCACCACTCCCATCGCGGCCTGCTGCTGATGGTCGGTCAGCGCCGCAACATGCTGGAGTATCTCAAGCGCATCGACATCGAGCGTTATCGTGCGCTGATTGCGAAGCTCGGCCTGCGCAAGTAAGGTTTCCCGCTTCGACCAAAGAGGGCATTGTCCCAGATGACCGCCGTTTGGGAGACAGGGTCGCCCAGGCGGCGGTCTTTTTAACCGGGTTTCGAGGGTTCGGGCCCGGAGGTGTGTTGGCAGGCAGGTATTTTGAAAGGAGATTTCCCCGATGGTCAAAGTATATACCACGGAGCTGGCGGGCCGCAAACTCGAACTGGAGTTTGGCAAGTATTGCGGACAGGCGAATGGCTCTGTGATCGTCCGGCTGGGCGATACGGTCGTGATGGTCAATGCGACGGCGTCCGAAAAGGCGCGCGAAGGCCAGGATTTCTTCCCGCTGAGCGTCGATTTTGAAGAGAAGATGTACTCCGTGGGCAAGATCCCCGGCGGATTCATCAAGCGCGAGGGCCGTCCGTCCGAAAAGGCAACGCTGACCTCCCGCCTGATTGACCGCCCGCTGCGTCCGCTGTTCAACAAGGGCATGCGCAACGACGTGCAGGTCGTTGCTACCGTGCTCTCTGTGGAGCAGGATGTGCCGCCCGATATCCCCGCGATGATCGGCGCGTCTGCGGCCATCGCCGTGAGCGATATCCCGTGGGGCGGCCCGATCGGCGGCGTGTCCGTGGGCCTGGTGAATGGCGAAGTTGTCATCAACCCCAATGTGGAGCAGCGTGCGGTGTCCAAGCTGAACCTGACCGTCGCGGGTACCGATGAGGCCGTGCTGATGGTTGAGGCAGGCGCTCAGGAGATCAGCGAGGCGGACATGCTCCGCGCGATTCTCACCGGTCACGAGGAGATCAAGAAGCTGGTCGCATTCCAGAAGCAGATCGTCGCGGAGATCGGCAAGCCCAAGCGCGATTTCCCGGTTGTGGAGACCGGCGAAGACGTCAAGGCTGCTGTCCGCGCGGATTTCTATGGCCGCTGCGAGTGGGTGTTTGAGGCGTTTGACCGCCATGAGCGTGGTGACCGCGAGCTGATCGTCAAGAACGAGGCGCACGAGAAGTACGCCGAGCAGTTCGAGGGCCGCATGAGCGAGGTCGACGATGCGCTGTACTACCTCAACAAGGAGATCATGCGCAAGAAGATCCTCGAGCAGGGCGTGCGTCCTGACGGCCGCAGCCTCACGCAGATCCGTCCGATCTGGTGCGAGGTGGGCGTGCTCCCGCGTGTGCACGGTTCCGGTGTGTTTACCCGTGGTGAGACGCAGGTCATGTCCATCGCCACGCTGGCGCCCGTCAGCGAGGCGCAGGTCATCGAGGGCCTGGGCACCGAGACCAGCGAGCGCTACATGCACAATTACAACATGCCGCCGTACTCCACCGGTGAGGCCGGACGGCTCAAGAGCCCGGGCCGCCGCGAGATTGGCCACGGCGCGCTGGCCAAGCGTGCGCTGGAGCCGGTGATCCCGCCGGTTGAGGAGTTCCCGTACGCGATCCGCGTGGTCAGCGAGGTGCTTTCCTCCAATGGTTCCACGTCCCAAGCGTCGGTGTGCGGTTCCACGCTGTCGCTGATGGATGCGGGCGTGCCGATCAAGGCGCCGGTCGCTGGCGTGGCTATGGGTCTGATCAAGGATCAGGAGAGCGGCAAGGTCGCCGTGCTCACCGATATACAGGGCCTGGAGGATTTCCTGGGCGACATGGATTTCAAGGTCGCCGGTACCATGAACGGCATCACCGCTATTCAGATGGATATCAAGATCAAGGGCATCGACGAGGCGATTTTGCGCCAGGCGCTCTCCCAGGCGCTGGATGGACGCTTGTTCATCCTCGGCAAGATGCTCGAGGTCATGCCGCAGCCGCGCGAGCATCTCTCGCCGTATGCGCCCAAGATCATTCACTTCATGATCAACCCGGACAAGATCCGCGAGGTCATTGGACCGGGCGGAAAGATGATCAACAAGATCATCGACGAGACCGGCGTCAAGATCGACATCGAGGACGACGGAAGCGTTTACATCGCCACGCCGGATGAGGCTGCTGCTGCCAAGGCGCGCCGCATCATCGAGGGCATCGCCAAGGATGTCGAGGTGGGCGAGGTGTATACCGGCAAAGTCGTGCGGATGATGAACTTCGGCGTGTTTGTCGAGCTGCTGCCCGGCAAGGACGGCATGGTGCACATTTCCAAGCTGGCCAAGGGCCGCGTGGAGAAGTGCGAGGATGTCGTCAAGATCGGCGACGAGCTGGAGGTCAAGGTGGTCGAGATCGACTCGCAGGGCCGCATCAACCTCGTGCGCAACGACATCGACTACGGCAATGCGGAGATGCCGCGCCGCAGCGCGCCTGGCCAGAGGCCGCCGCGCCGCGATGCCAACCGCCGCTGAGAAACGCAGCGCTGAGGCAGCGTGCCGTGTCCAGAGACGGCGTTTGACGTCTCCAGATGCGGTCAGGGAAAAATGAAATGCCGGGGTGGATACATTCCGGGAATACGGGCCGTCGGTGGGCTGAAAGGCCCGCCGGCGGCCTAAATTATATATTTGCTGCAGATTCTAATTTCATGCTGTTCTCATTCCAAAGCGCCTGCAGCGGCGCGAAGAAGGGGTTTGAGCGGCAGACAATGCAATCAGGCTGACGGCGCATGACAGGCGTCTGATGGGGGAATCATGAAAAAGACAATGGATGAGTGGAAGATCGGAGGAACCAAACGCATGTGCGAGGAATTTGTCCTTTCAAACGGTTTGCGGGTGGTGGCGGAGTCCATCCCGCATTTTCCGTCTGTGAGCGTGGGCCTGTGGATCGGCGCCGGTTCGCTGTATGAGACGGCGGAGGAGAACGGCCTGTCGCACTTTGTAGAGCACATGCTCTTCAAGAGCACGCAAAACCGCACCACCCGCCAGATCGCCGTGGAGATGGACGCATTGGGCGGGCAGATCAATGCGTTCACGGCCAAGGAATGCACCTGCTACTATGCCAAGGTGATTGAGGAGCACCTGGAGCGTGCGCTCAGTCTGCTTTCGGATCTGTTGCTCAATGCGCGCATGGACGTGGAAGAGTTTGAAAAGGAACGCGGTGTGATCCTTGAGGAGATCGCGATGTGTGAAGATACGCCGGAGGATCTGGTCTACGACCTGCTGGCCGAGGCGTACTTCGGCGATCACCCGCTTTCCCGGCCGATTCTGGGCACACAGGCGCAGATTGCATCGGTGACGCGCGAGGCGCTCATCGAGTTCAGGCGCAAGCACTACCGGCCGGACAACACCGTGCTGGCCATTGCGGGGCAGTTTGACCTGGAAACATTCCGCACGCTGGCGGAGCGGTACCTGGGTCAGTGGCAGGCGCAGGGAGAAACCCAGGTGCCCGCCGCGCCAAAGGCGTGTGCCGCAAAGCTGCTCACCCGCAAAAAGGACATCGAGCAGGTGCACATGTGCCTGGCGTATCCGGGCGTCACGCAGGACGATGATGACTTGTACCCGATGAGCGTGATGAATAACCTGCTGGGCGGCGGCATGTCTTCCCGGCTGTTTCAGCGCATTCGTGAGGAGATGGGCGCGGCCTACTCGGTGTATAGCTTCCCTTCGACCTATGCCAACTGCGGCACGCTGAGCATCTATGCGGGCACATCGCCGGAGACAGCCCAGCAGGTTGCCGATGAACTGCATGCCCAGATCAGAAAGCTGGTGGAAGGCGGCATCACCGACGAGGAGTTTGCCATGGCGAAGGACCAGCTCAAGGTTTCGTATGTGCTGGGGCTGGAGAGCAGCTCTTCGCGGATGTCTTCGATCGGCCGCAGCAAGCTGCTTCGCGGCGTGCCGGTTGATCCACAGGAAGTTGTGGGCAAAATCGAGGCTGTGACGAAAGAGGATGTGGAGCGCGTCATCCGCCACACGTTTGCACAGCCGTTTGCGGCGTCTGCGGTGGGGCGCAGCGTGGAAACGCTGACGCTGATGTGATCCCGGCGAATTTCCGCGCAGCCTGCTGTTAGGTGAAATGCGGAAGAAATGACGCTTGACAGTGTGGATGCGTCCGTGATATGCTTACTTACGGATCATATGACTGACGGAAAAAGTGGAAAAACCACGTGAAGTATGATCGATGAATGCCGACCGTCTGGGCGAAGAAGCCGGGACGGTGCGGCGTTTTTTGTGTTTCAGAACATGCCCGCTGTTCCCAGAGGGAGGGAATAGGTGACAGGAAGGATACATTCGGTGGAGTCCATGGGGCTGGTGGATGGTCCGGGCGTTCGGATGGTCATTTTTCTGCAGGGATGCCGCCTGCGGTGCCGGTACTGCCATAATCCGGATACCTGGGCACAGGAAGGTGAAACAATTGAACCGGATGCGCTGATGGAGCGCATCCTGCGTTTCCGGCCATACTTTGAGCGCTCGGGGGGCGGCGTGACGTTCTCCGGCGGGGAGCCGCTGATGCAAGGTGTGTTTTTGAGCGAGATGCTGGCTCTGTGCAAGGCGCAGGGGATTCACACCTGTCTGGATACGGCAGGTGTCGGAGACGGACAACGCCTGGATGCCATTTTGGAAAACACCGATCTGGTGCTCTACGACGTTAAGCACGAGGACCCGGCGCAGTATCGGGCGATTACCGGCAGGCCGATGGAAGAGACGCTGGCCTTTGTGGAAGCCGTGCGCAGCCACGGCATGCCCATGTGGGTGCGGCATGTAGTGGTGCCGGGATTGACGGATGGTGAAGCGCACATGGTGGCGCTTCGTGCCTATGTGGAAACGCTGCCCCGTGTGCAGCGCGTGGAATTGCTGCCGTATCATAGGCTGGGCGCGCACAAATACGGTGCAATGGGGCTGGCAGAACCGCTTTGCGGCGTGCCGGAGATGGATGTGCAGAAAACAAGGCTGCTTGAAGCCCGGTACTTTGGCGATATGCTCGGCTGTGCTCCACAGGAAAACTGCGCAGAAGGGCTTTATCGCCAGAAGACATGAACTCATCCGGTTGATTTTGAAAAGACAGAAGGCATGGAGGATGAAACAGATGATGCAATTTGAGGCATGGCAGGGATTTCACGGCGGCGATTGGCAGTGGGAGATCGACGTGCGGTCGTTCATTCGGGAGAATTATACGGCATATGATGGAGACGACAGCTTTCTTGCCGGGCCGACGGCACGCACGAAGGCGGTTTGGAAGCGGTGCGAGCAGCTCTTGCGCGAGGAAATCCAAAAGGGTGTACTCGATGTGGAGACCCATGTGATCTCGGGCATAGACAATTTTGAACCGGGGTACATTGACCGGGAGAATGAGGTCATCGTCGGTCTTCAGACGGATGCACCGCTCAAGCGCATCGTCAACTTGTATGGCGGAATGCGCATGGCGGAATCGGCGCTCAAGGAGTACGGTTACACGCTCGACGAGGACATTCGCCAGAAGTTCAGCGAATACCGCAAGACGCACAACCAGGGCGTGTTTGACGCCTATCCCAAGCGCACACGCATGGCACGCCATGTGGGCCTGCTCACCGGGTTGCCGGATGCCTATGGCCGCGGGCGGATCATTGGCGATTACCGGCGCGTGGCGCTCTATGGTGTGGATGTGCTCATCGCCAAGAAGCAGGGGGATCTGGATGCGCTCGATGGAACGATGGATGAGGAGCGCATCCGCCTGCGCGAGGAAGTGGCCGAACAGATCCGCGCGCTGGGCAAGATGAAGGCGATGGCAGCGCGCTATGGTGTGGATATCAGCGTACCTGCAACGACTGCAAAAGAGGCGGTGCAGGCGCTGTATATGGCGTATCTGGCCGGCATCAAGGAGAACAATGGCGCGGCCACGAGCCTGGGCCGCACGAGCACATTCCTGGATATCTACATTCAGCGCGATCTGGAGAGTGGGCGCATCACGGAGGAGGAAGCGCAGGAGCTGATCGATCAGTTCATCATCAAGCTGCGGCTTGTGCGCCACCTGCGCACGCCGGATTACAATGAGCTGTTTGGCGGCGATCCCACGTGGGTGACGGAATCCATCGGCGGCATGACCGTGGATGGCAAGCCGCTGGTGACGAAGAACTCCTTCCGCTACCTACACACGCTCACAAACCTGGGCTCCGCACCCGAGCCGAATCTGACGGTGCTCTGGGCGGAGCATCTGCCGGAGCACTTTAAGCGGTACTGTGCGCGCATGAGCATCGCCACCGATTCCATCCAGTATGAGAACGACGATATCATGCGGCCCGTCTATGGGGATGACTACGCCATCGCCTGCTGTGTTTCTGCGATGACGGTGGGCAAGCAGATGCAGTTCTTCGGCGCGCGGTGCAACATTGCCAAGTGCTTGCTCTATGCGATTAACGGCGGTGTCGATGAGCGTACAGGGGAATTGGTCGTGCCGGGCATTGAGCGCATCGCGGATGAGGTGCTCGATTATGAACGGGTGCGGGCCAATTACGAAAAGGTGCTCGCCTATGTGGCCGATCTGTATGTGGATACGATGAACATCATCCACTATATGCATGACAAATACGCCTATGAGGCCAGCCAGATGGCGCTGCACGACACGCAGGTTGAGCGGCTGACCGCCTTTGGCATTGCGGGGTTGTCCGTCGCGGCGGATTCGCTCAGCGCCATTCGTTATGCGCGTGTGCGGCCGGTGCGAGATGCACAGGGCATTGCCAAAGATTTTGTCACGGAAGAGGAGTTCCCCCAGTACGGCAATGACGATGATCGTGCTGACGATGAGGCGGTGTATATCGTGCGCACATTCTCCAGAGAGCTCAAAAAACATCCGCTCTACCGGGGCGCAAAGCACACGCTCTCTGCGCTCACGATCACGTCGAACGTCATGTATGGCAAGAAAACCGGTTCTACGCCCGATGGACGCAAGATCGGCGAGCCGCTGGCCCCGGGCGCCAATCCCATGCACGGCAGGGACCGGAGCGGCGCGCTGGCCAGCCTCAACTCGGTGGCCAAGATCCCGTATCGCGGCGTGTGCCAGGATGGCGTTTCCAACACGTTCTCCATCGTTCCCGAGGCGCTCGGACGCGATATGTGGCAGCGGGAATACAACCTGGTAGCCATCCTGGGCGGGTATTTCAGCCAGGGAGCGCATCATCTGAATGTCAATGTGCTGCGCCGCCAGACGCTGATGGATGCCATGGAGCATCCTGAGCGCTATCCGAGCCTGACCATCCGCGTGTCTGGATATGCAGTGAATTTCTGCCGCCTGAGCCGGGAACAGCAGCTGGAGGTC
>DVJV01000055.1 GCA_018716525.1 Candidatus Ventricola gallistercoris | reverse complement strand
AAGATTTGCAATGGCCATAAAATGGGCGGTAGGATACTGTGCGCTGGTGGTCTTCCAGCAATTCATCCTGCCGGTGTCCCCCATGATCATCGCCACCAGCTTCACCATCTTCGCCACCTACACCCGCCGGATGTTCCCATGCCTGATGACGGGGGCATTGATGCTGACCTGCACCCCGCTGCGATATCTGATCGTAGCCCTGCGGCAGTTACATATCCCCCAGAAGCTGATTGTGGCCATTTCCGTGACGCTGCGGTACTTCCCCGCCATCCGGGAGGAGATAGGCTATATCCGAGACGCCATGAAGCTGCGGAACATCCGGGGCCTTGACCGGCTGGAGTGTACGGTGATGCCTCTCATGGTATCCGCCACGGAAACGGCGGAGGAGTTATCCGCTGCGGCTGTGACCCGCGGGATCGAAAACCCTGCCCGCAAAACCAGCGCCGTATCCTTGCGCATGCCTGCTGCGGACTGCATTGGGATGCTGGCAGTTTTCATCTTGCTGGTGCTCTCATATGTGGTACAATAAGAGGTGCGCGGACATGATTTCGATTGACCATGGACAAGCTGGCGGCGTAGTAGTAAGCCGCCGCTCTTACTACGGTTTTACTGCTTTTCAACGCCAAGTGAGGTTCCGAAATGCCATGATATGCGGGGTATCTTCCAAAACGCAAAATGCCGGAAATGCTTGATATTCCAAGTCTTTCCGACATTTGCGAAGTGATGCCAAGGTAATCAAAAAATCGGTGGAACTTTTCTTTTAAAATAGCTTATACTTTCGAGATGGGGCGCTTTTCCCGCGTCCCAATTCCTCGTACCCGTCCACAATGTAAAAATTCCACGCCCATCTTGACAAAGGAAACCGGATGGGTGTAAAATCAAAACGCTGTTACGAAACAACGTTATGAATGGAGGACGACTCCTTGGCAAAACAGATCAAAGGCGTCTATGAAGCGATACTGGACTGTGCAAAGCGGGAGTTCCTGGAAAATGGCTATAAGGATGCGTCTCTGCGCACCATCGCGCGCGAGGCAAATACCAGCACCGGCTCCATCTATACGCGCTTTCAGGATAAGGAAGGGCTGTTCAAGGCGGTCGTGGAGCCGGCAGTGCAAGAGATGCGGCGAATGTTCCTGCAGATACAGGAGCGCTTCCACTCCTTTGACGAGCAGACGCAGCGCGATGAAATGGGCCGCTATACCGCGCGCCATCAGATGGAAATGCTCGACTACATCTATGACCATTTCGACGAATTCCGCCTGCTGCTCAGCGGCGCGCACGGGACGCACTTCGCCCACTTTCTCGACGAACTGGTGGATATCGAGGTCGAATACACCTACAAGTACATGGAAGTGATCGGCTGTGAAAGCGTGAAGCAGGGTGTGGTCACGGAGGACTTCATCCACATGATCGTCACCGCCTATTTCAACGGCATGTTTGAGGTTGTGCGCCACGGCATGCCCAAGGAGGATGCCGTCCGCTATGTCGGCATGCTCAACCGCTATCACATGGCGGGCTTCGACACCATCTTTAACGCTCAGTGCCCTTAGTGTAAACAGGCCGTTTTCCGCGGGACGGCCTTTTTGCAAGCCATACTGTTAGTCATAACAAACTCAAGGAGGGATCTCAATGCAGAAACAAAGCCCCATGCTGCGCCTCTGGCAGCTGGGTGCAAGCCATCACAGCGGCCTTGTGCGGGCGATCGTCTCCGCTTCGCTGGGCGTGCTGGGCGGCATGCTGCCCTATTTCGCGGCGGCGCAAATCATCATCGGCCTGCTCTCCGGGCGGACGGGATACGGCTTTTATGCCGCATGGTGTCTTGTCGCGCTGGCGGGCTTTTGCCTGCGCGCCCTGCTCTACACGCTGGCGCTGTCCATGTCCCATAAAGCGACGTTTTCCATCCTCAAGGAGATCCGCGAGCTCATCCTGCAAAAGCTGCCGAAGATGCCCCTGGGCACGGTCGTGGACACGCCGAGCGGCGAGATGAAACAGGTTATCGTCGATCAGGTGGAGTCCATGGAGCGGCCGCTGGCGCACCTGTTGCCGGAAATGACCTCCAACCTGCTGGCGCCTGTGTGCATACTGCTCTATCTGTTCTTCCTCGACTGGCGCATGGCGCTGCTTTCCATGGTCTCCATCCCCGTGGGCATGGCCCTGATGATGGGGGTGATGAAGAACTACGGCAAGCAGTACGAGGGGTCGGTAAAGGTCACGCAGGCGATGAACGCCACCATCGTCGAATATATCGGCGGCATCGAGGTCATCAAGGCGTTCAATCAGGGGAAAAACTCCTATGCAAAATTCGCCCAGCGCGTGCGCGCCAACGCCGCCTACTTCTACAACTGGATGAAAAGCTGCCAGCTGCCCATCTCCTTTTCCAAGGCAATCTCCCCGACGACGCTCATCACCATCCTGCCCGTGGGCTGGCTCCTTTACCAGGGCGGCAGCCTGTCCGTGGAGACGTTTATCACCGTCATCATCCTCTCCCTGGGCATTGCCGGGCCGCTGCTGGCGGCAATGGACTTCGTGGACAGCCTCGCCAAGGTGGGCACCATCGTGGGAGAGGTAGACGCCATCCTGAACGGCGAGGAACAAATCCACGCCACCCGGCCGGTTTCGCTGCCTAACCGGGACATCGCCGTCGAGCACGTCTCCTTCGGCTATCATGAGGGGGAGGAAATCCTCCACGACGTCAGCCTCAGCATCCCCTCGGGCAGCATGGTCGCCTTCGTCGGGCCCAGCGGCGGCGGAAAATCGACCATCGCAAAACTCATCGGCGGCTTCTGGGATGTAAAGAAGGGGCGCATCACCCTCGGCGGGCGCGACCTCAGGGACATCCCCCTCGCCCAGCTCTACTCCAAGGTGGCCTTCGTTTCGCAGGACAATTACCTCTTCGACGATACCGTGCGCGAGAACATCCGCATGGGCCGGCTGGACGCCAGCGACGCCGAAGTGGAGGCCGTGGCGCGCGCCGCGGGCTGCGACGCCTTTATCCGCGCCCTGGAAAACGGCTACGACACGAAGGTGGGCGGCGGCGGGGCGCACCTCTCCGGCGGCGAGCGGCAGCGCATTGCCATCGCCCGCGCCATGCTGAAGAACGCGCCCATCGTCATCCTCGATGAGGCCACCGCCTACATCGACCCCGAGAACGAGGCCGTCGTCCAGCGCGCCGTGGCGAAATTGGTGGAGGACAAGACGGTGATCGTTATCGCCCACCGCCTTTCTACCATCACCGACGCCGACCGCATCTTCGTCATCGACGGCGGCCGTGTGGCGGCAAGCGGTACGCACGAGCAGCTTTTGAGGGACAGC
>DVJV01000054.1 GCA_018716525.1 Candidatus Ventricola gallistercoris | reverse complement strand
CTCTACCTGGCAAGATAGTCCAATATCAGTTTGGAAGCCTGCTCCCAGCCGTAACATATATGCGCTGCATAGCCCTGCCCGTTCAATCGTTCTACCCAGTCTTTTTGGGCCGGGGTAACACGGCCGCTGCGCACTCGTTTCATCTCGATCCAGAGGCCATGAAAAACGCCCCTTGGTACAGGGAGAAAAATGTCCGGGACACCGGATTTTACACCCATGGCTTTGAACCGTCCTGCCTCCGCTTTTCCGCGCTTTCCTCCGTTTGGAATATGAAGGAGCAGTTGCAGTTCTTCATGGGTGCGCGCAGATATGTCTGCGCAGCACGACAATTTTGCGAGTCACCCCACCTTTCGCACGGCGCGGGAATTTAACGCCTACATGGAAGAAGCCCACTCGCACACGATGCACTTGTGGAAAGCTGAATGGCGTGCGGCATGAGCACGGGCCCACTACCGTATGCGGCCTTCCGGATTTGAACAGCGCCCATAACTGACCGAAGCCGTCAGGGGCAATGCGCTTCCCTGACGGCTTTCCATATGACCCCTACTCCGCGCCACTGGTACGAACATGAAACCCCGCCCAGCGCAACTTACGCCAGCCAGCACTCCACATCCTGCACCGCGCCCGCGAGCACGTCTCCCGCGTCGTAGCGGATGTTGAGCCAATCGCCGGCCGCTTCCTTCGGGAGAATGACCGGCATGCGGTCGTGGATGAACGATATGGCGGCGGCCGGTTCGCGCGTCAGAATCGTAAACACGGGAGCGCCGTTCTCAAGTCTGTATATCCCGGCCATGTACATGACAGAAGCCCCGCCCGGCCGAATCGCATACTTTATCCTGTCCTTACCGCGCTTTTCCCACTCGAAATAGTGCGCCGCGGGCACAAGGCACCGACGATGCCGCATCCCGTCCCGAAAGAGCGCCTTCGCATCCGCCGTCTCGCTTCGGGCGTTGAAGAGCAGCTTTCCATTGCCCAGCCTGTAGCCCCACCGCATGGCAAAGGGCGTCGCGGCCAGACTGCGATTGTTCGCCAGCACCGGCGCCACGTCGGACGGCGCGATCTCGCCGGTCTTGACGACGGGCCCGGCATTTGCGCGCCGGTTGATCTGCTCGATGATCTCGCGCAGATCGGCCGCGGAATCCTCATCCGGAACATAATAGCGACCACACATAGTTCCCGCCTCCCTGCATAGCATTCGATGCCTTCAATCACAGCTTGCCGTACAGCCAACGACCTGTCCGATTTTGCCCCGCATGGACTTGGCGTCCAGTATCCCGTCAAAGCACACGCTGACCGGCGCTGCCCTGGGCTTTTGCAGATGGCAATCCATGTATAGTTTGCCTCCGTCGGCCATTTCCAAACAAATACGCCGGGATATCGTTTCGATGTCGTCGCGCCTGTCGACGGTGGAGATGGTGCGCGGTCTGGATTCATCGAAGAACACGCGCCCTTCTTCGGCAAGCCGGTGGAGGTATTTGCTGACGCTGGATGGGGAATGAAGCCCGACGGCCTCTCCGACCTCGCGGAAGGTAGGACTGTATCCGTTGCGCAACACATAGTCGGAAATAAACGCTACGATCTCGTCGCATCGCTGTTCGGCGGCGGTTTTCTTAAGCCCCACGGCTACTCCTCCTTTCGTTCAACGAACCAGCGTCCAGGTATCTGACTGCTGCAGTCCGCATTGTGCTCGAAAAAGATATATGTTTCCCAACACGTCTCCTTCCCCAGCAACCGTATCCTGTACCTGTCTCCCTGTCCTCCTGCGCGCGCGGCGGGCGCGGGCCGAACGTCCAAAACTCTGTCGATCTTATACCGGCTGCCGTCCTCCCAGTGTATGACGTGCGGTCGCATCCGGCCGGAATCATCGAACGCAACGTCAACGCCCACATAAACCTTGACGGGCTTAGGCGCCTTGACCACACGATCACCTCCCAAGGGTATGAGGAAATAAACCGGCGCAAAAGAGATACGCCGGATTAGGCGGCATTTTGCTCAGCTGTCCTGCCGGGATGAATAGACTTCGCTCAGCACGGCGAGTTCCTGCGGCGTGGCGAGCATATCCTCGGTGACCGCGCCCAGCACGCGGCCCACACAGCGGAAGTTGTCGTCCTGCATCGGACGGATGGTCTTATACTTTGGGTTGTGGGAATGCAGGCCGTCGCTGCGATACTCCTTGACGAACCCCTCGCCGGCGACCACGAAAATGCCGATCTCGCCCTCGCGTATCTCGGGCGTATATTCCACCAGCAGTTCGTCGCCGTCGCGGAAGGTCGGCAGCATGGAATCGCCCGTGACGGTGATGATCGTATCGGCCCGGCACACGCTGCGCGAGTTTCGCAAAAACACATACTCGCGCTCATAGGTATCATCCAGCGGCGTGCCGGTACCGGCCGAAGCCGGCAGCTCGTCGCGCCCGATGCGCGTAAAGGCTGACACGCATTGCTCGCGGAATGCGAGCATTTCGTTTTCGATCAGCGCATCCATGAGCGCGTCCACCGAACGCTGCCGGTACCGGTCGAGCAGGCGATACCGCTCCATATGCGCCGCTTCCGCGGCGTTCAACGCGCGGTACTGCGCGGGCATGTCAAAAAAGGTGTCCGCTGAGATCCCCAGATGGGTGCATAGCGCCGGTATGCTCGCGATGTCTGGCCGGCTCGCGCCCGCCTCCCAATTCGTGACGGCATTCTTCGTGACGCCGAGCAGCGCGGCCAGTTGAGGCTGGGACAGGCCCTTCTTTATGCGATACTCGCGGATCCTGCTGCCAAACGCCGCCTTATTCTGCATCTTCGTTCGCTCGCCCTTTGTCTGCGCGAGGGCTTTGTTCTCCCGGGCTCCTATGTTGCCTTTCCTTTCGGCCATATGGCGACCTCCTTGTGAACTTCCGTTCGGTTCGAATTATAGCACATAAACGATTACCTGTAAACACGTATGCGACGCATTCTTGAAATTTCATATTTTGTTCGATTGCCGTATTTGCGCGTAAAATTAATTTTCTCACAAGCGAACATATGTATCAATTTCGCTATTTACACGGTAAGAAAGCGTGTGCTATCATGAATGGCACAGGTATTCGCTCTATAGCGAAATGGCACTTGGAGCAAAGGGGGATGCGCAATGGCGGACAGGATCATACTGCACAGCGATCTGAATTGTTTTTACGCGAGCGTAGAGGTCAACGAGAATCCGAAGCTGCGCGATCAGGCCATAGCGGTATGCGGCAGCACCGAGGAGCGGCACGGCATCGTACTGACGGCGTCCTACCCGGCAAAGCGCAGAGGCGTCAAGACCGGCATGGCAAACTGGCAGGCGGTCAGGGCGTGTCCGGGGCTAATCTGTGTACCGCCGCACTACGATCTCTATGTCAAGTATTCCAGGCTGGTGCGCAACATCTATCTGCGTTATACCGACAAGATGGAGCCATATGGAATGGACGAGTGCTGGCTGGATGTGTCGGGGAGCAGGCAGCTGCATGGCGACGGTACGGCGATTGCCGAGGAGATCCGAAAAGCGGTCAGGGATGAGCTGGGGCTCACGGTCTCCATAGGCGTCAGTTTCAATAAGATCTTTGCCAAGCTGGGCAGCGACATGAAAAAGCCGGACGCGGTAACGACGTTGCCCAGGGACGACT